>CBFHQV010000048.1:0-17193 GCA_965658055.1 Luminiphilus sp.
GACGGCGCCGCTGGCCTCGGCGTCTTCCGCTTCGAGTTTCGCCGTCAACCGGGCCATGAAAGGCTCTCGCTGAAGTAGACCTGTTGTGGGATCGAGCTCGGCGCTTTCGCGCTGCTTACTAAGCCGCTCAGACTCCCGGCTCAGCATGGCCTTGATTCTCGTCGCGAGCTCATTCATTGAACGAGTCACCTCGGCAAATTCGGTGGTATAGGGTTCCGCCAGTGTGGTAAAGCGTCGCTGCCCAATGGCCTGCGCTTGACCCACAACCAGTTTGAGCGGGGCAAGCACCAGGCGCAGTAGCATGCTCCCAATAATTCCCGCGGCAACGATGGCGACAATCAGCGCAACTAGTGTACGTTTGGCCCCCATCCAGAGTTCGTCATAGGCAAAGCTGTCTGCGCTTTTAATGGTGAGTGTCCCCAGCTGGTTCCAGCCGTTGGTCACTTCGGCCGAAGCCGGTTCTGAGTAGATGGGAAAGACATTGGCAAGCCACTCGGGGGCGGCGCTGGTCATGTTCGGGGTGCCCCGTTCAAAGAGCACGGTGCCCATGGGGTCACGGAATCGAAGCAGCTCATAGGCGCCCTGGTCAACCAATGTGGCGAGTTGGAGCTCAAGGGTTACTGGATCGAGGTTTTGCTGCGATAGGGAGAGCGCTATTGCTGTCGCATCGTCCTGATTTTTCAGCGTAAGTTGCTCTTCAAGGTACTGGCTTGAGGTAGCACTGTTAATGATGAATGTGGCTCCAAACACCAGCAGCATGATGAGCGCGGTAACGATCCAGAGCTGTTTAAAAAGTGACATAGTGGTTCTCCTAGGACCCTAGATTGAAGCCTTCCTGACGCATTCTCAATAACACCTGGTTCCATCGCGACAATCGCGCTTGAGGGTCGGCGTCTGTGGCTTGCGTTTGACTGGCCATCCAGAGTTGATCGGCATTGAAGCTAAAAACAGGAAACAAATCGCTGCGCTCGGTGGCGGGTTTGATGGTGAAGTCCATGTTGTCGAGAATGAGGGGGATTGCGAGCGGGTTTTCGTACCACGCGAGCACCATGTGGGCTTGGGTCAACCCATTTCGTTTGGCTTTGACATAGACCAGCCGTAGAGACTCAGGCGGCAGCCCCATCAGTAACAGCGTGGCGTACTTCGCAATGGTGAAGTCTTCACAGTCACCAACAGCTCTGCCCATGGTTTCGAGTGGAGTAGCCCAATAATCGGCTTGGTTCCAGGCTTCCTCGTCCCTCAGCCAGAGGATGTTTTCGTTGAAGAAACCGTTGACCGCGCTCAGCTTCCCCGGTGTCAAAGCATTTTGATGGGCGCCGATGAGATTTTCCCAGGATTTGATTGTGGTGACGGCTTCGTCTCCGTAGCGCTCGGCGGCCAGATCCTGAAGCTGGGGAATCTGAAGTGCCAATAAGCTGCTGCACAGCAACGCCGCGACTACAGTAACGATCGCGTTGACCCCGGGAGAGAACTGACGCAGGCGACGAGTGGCTGCGGCTGGCAAAAGCGTGAACCCGGTCACAGATTAAGTTTTATGCAACGCATATTGCAATATAACCTTATTTTGGACACTATTCGCAAAGTAGGTTTTAACAAATAGGCCTAATTTTAAATATATTAAAACAATTCAGTCGGGCCTCTGGGGGAGTGTCAAATTCAATGCGAGCAACCTCTTATCTTTACGATAGTCACAAGGAGCGTGACCTTATGAAAGTAAAAACTTTGGGTCAAAAAGGCCTACTAGCTTTGCTGGCCTCCGTTGTGTCTGCGAGCGCTCTTGCCGACATTGGAACCTATGGCCAAGCCGTTGCTGCCGCACTCGAGACCAACCCTACTGTGGTGTCAGCGTACTATCAATTTGAGGCGGCCCGCGAGAGTCAGAAGTCACGGGTGGGTGATCTTGCTCCCCGCGTCGATTTAAACGCCGACTACGCTTGGGCAGAGCGCGCGACTCCCCTGAATGATTTCGGCTCTTATGAGAGCGATTCTATCCGTTTTACAGTCACGCAGCTGTTGTTTGACGGCTTTCAAACCTGGAATGAGGTTCGCTCACTCGGCTATGAAAAGCTGGCGCGCTATTACGACTTCCATGCTGCCGCACAAGACATCGCTTTACAGGCAACGGTCGCCTACGCTGATACCGTGCTCTATCAAAAGCTGGTGGGTTATGCCGAGGAAAACTATGTCGTTCATCGACAGGTATACAGCAAGATCGCGGAGCGGGTCGCCGCCGGTCGGGATGAAGGGGTCAATCTCGAACAGGCAACGGCAAGAATGGCGCTTGCAGAGTCAAATCTGTTAACCGAAGTCACCAACCTTTACGATACTCGAGCGGAATTCCAGCGAGTCGTTGGTGAGTTACCGGCCGATCAACTCCCTATGCCCACAATCTCCACGTCTATGATGCCAGGGCTTAGAGAGGAGGCTCTTCGCGTGGCTTACAACCAAAGCCCTGATGTTAATCGAACCATTGAGGAGATGCGCTCGGCCAGGGAGGCCTATGATGCTACCAGAGGGCCCATGCTGCCCCGTTTGGACCTGCGCTACAGGAATGAAACTGAAACCAACATCGACGGTATTAGGGGTAACTATGATCTAAATGCCGTCGAATTGGTGTTTAGCTACAACTTGTTCCGCGGGGGTGGTGACAGTGCGCGACGACGGGAGTTTTCAAATCGCTACTACGCTGCGGTTGAAAATAGAAAAGAAGCCTGTCTTGCTGTTAGGCGCGAGGTCATGATTGCTTTTAACAACGTCGAAGCTCTCGAGCAGCAGGAGCGTTATCTCACGCTGCAATTAGAAGCTCAGGACAAAACACGCCGCGCCTATAACGATCAATTTGATCGCAACCAGCGCACACTGCTGGATCTCCTGGACTCTCAAAACGAATATTTTGACACCCAACGCGCACTGGCTGCTGCTACCGTAAACTTATTCAAGGCAAAGGCGACCGTGCTAGCGGAGACGGGTGTGTTAACCGATACCCTGGATGTTCGCGGTTTTAATGAATCGAAGTTAAATCAGATTGCTCAGGAGCTCGAGCGAGGCGAAGACGAGGAAATACTCGCTTGCTCTCCGGGCGTGGTGCCCACCATCAGCATCGATCAAGAGGCAATTTTTGATCGGTTAAATGCCCGTGCTGAAAAAGTCGACGTATTAGAGTAGAGGCGGATTATGAGTCGAAGGCAAGCGCATCGAGGTAATCCATCAGGGCCCCAACGTCGATCGGTTTGCGCATCAGCTCCACGGAATCTTGTTCGATGCCGGCGAGTTCCCGTTCGGCGTCAAGGTGGCCCGAAATACTCACGTACTCAAATGCGCGATCGGGTATTGCTTGTAATGTTCGGATGAGGTCGGTACCGCTTTTGCCCGGCATTCTCATGTCGGTAAGAATTAAGGTGATGTCGGTATCAGCGTCGATAAGCTCGAGTGCCTCGTCAACGCTAGTGACCGCATGGCAGGAGAAGTCTAGAGATAACAGAAATTCTGAGAGCTCTTCACCAATAACGCGTTCGTCGTCGACAATCAGAATTTTCTTATGCAGCAAGGGTTTGGTTTCCACGTTGGTGCGACTTGGAATTGACTGTTACGATGACTCAAAACGAAACAAATGACAAGCAATTTGGACTTGTCTGCCTTTGGTAGGGTGAGCTTCGGCCGGTGCCGTAGGCGCTTCAGATGTGGGTGTCCAAATTTCGAGGTTAACTGTTGTGACGAGAAGCCCGTGGTAATCGATCTGCGACAAGCTTGGGTGGCCTGGTGAAGCTAGGAACGAAGGCACTGCTTTTTTGGGGCTTTCTTTTGACAAGCGTCATAGAGCTCTCGTTTATGTCGCGTGTGATTGACGAGGTACAGCAGCTGCGTGATATGCAGCAGGACTTGATTGATTTCTACCGAAATGGGTCGGCTGTCGTCATCGAACTCAGCCACCTTGTCAGGGATACTGACTCCGCAAAAATTCATCGAATGAAGGCGGTTGAAGCCAAATTTAATGCCCTTGACTGCTGTGACGGTGAATGGCGTAGTCTCTCAGAAATGACCACGCGTCGCGTATCAGCCTCTGATCTTGATGCTGCTTTTGTGGCGCTGCGCACAGCAATCAATGTCCGGGCGGAGGCAAAATATGCCGCCGTCCAAGCAAAAAAACAAGCGAACACGCCGTTGGTTATCTACGCTTCAGTGGGCACCTTTATAGTGGTGTTTATAGCGTTTTTGTTTGTTCTCTACGTGATCCTCTTGCCTGTTCTTCGCCTGACCCGATCGGTCGAAAATGTGGGCTTGGGGGGGCGGTTTGATTTTGAGAATAAAGCCGCCGACCCGACGGAAATAGCGGCGCTGGCTAATAGCTTCAGCGATTTATTAGGCCGGCTTCAGCAGCAGTTATCAGAGCGCGAAACCACCTTGCAGGAAACCAAACGCCGCGCTGAGCGTGCGGCTATGGCACAAGCTGCTCGGTACCAAGAAATTATCGAGGGTAGTGGTTCACCTATTTTTACGCTGGACGCCGATGGGTTGGTGACATCTTGGAACAAGGCCATCACTGACATGACTCGAATCCCCGCTCGCGATGCTTTGGGGCGACAGTTTGATGAGAACTTCTTGTCTACCGATGATCGGACCAGCTTCCAACAGGAACTCGCGAGAGTGCAGCAAGGGGAAGCCCCTACTGCGATTCGTCTTGGTGTGCTGGGTCGCGGCGTGTCACCGGTTAATCTACTGCTCACATTGTCTGTTGTTGGGCTTCACTCGGAGGGTGACGAAGGCGTGACCTGTCTGGGGCAAGCTGTGGATAAATTCTTGCAAGACACAGCGGACAAACTTGAGCGGCAAGGTAGAGATCAATTTGCCTCGCTCGCAGCCAGTGCTGCCCATCAGGTCAACCAGCCTTTGCACACTATGCGATTATACCTAGCGAACGCCAAGAACCGTTTGCGGTTGAAGAATTTTCAATCCGAGCCATTGAAAGAAAAGCTCGAAGGTATTGACCGAGAGCTTGCGAGAGTTGATGCGATCATGGAGCGCTTACGTGATCTCGGTCGAGTAGCTGAGCCCCTGCCCGATGGCTTTGAAGCGGGGCAAGTGCTGGACCGCTGCGTCGAGATGATAACGCCTATTTGCGCAGAATATGGAATTGCCGTCGTATCTGCGTTAGATATTTCAGGCCTGCGAACGAAAGGACATCCATTAATCTTTGAAAAGGGGATCGTAGCGATATTGGAAAATGCACAAGATGCCATCAAGGAAACGGGGCGTGGTTCGGGCACCATTAGGGTAGACGCTATCGCGACTTCCGATCTGATGCATATCGCTATTTCCGATGACGGCGTGGGACTGTCCTCCGATATTGCCGGGAAGGTTTTTGAGCCTTTTTTCACCACCCACACCGATCAGTATCACTTGGGCTTGGGTCTAACGCTTGCTGAGGCAGCCGTGAAGGCCTCCTCTGGGGATATAAACCTTAATCGTGAGGATCAGTTAACGTCGCTCACGATCACCCTGCCTGTCTTGGCAACCACGCAGGACTTGGAAGATCTAGAAGCGGTATCACGCGAGAATGCTTCCATATGAATAGCCTTGCTACGTCGAGTGGTCTTTACCTGGCCGTGTTTATTAGCGCTTTGGTAACTGCCAGTATCCTCTCTATGATTCCCCCGCTTGATTTGGGAGGTATCTGGATCTGGTTTTATTACCTTCCCTTATTTTTGGCTCTGAGGCTCCTTCCTGCCCGTTGGTTTCTTCTTCTTGTGGGTTCGCTCGCCGCTCTCGTTTTCCTCAGCCTGGGTATTTCGTTGCAAAGATTTGCCGCGATCACTGGCGGCACGATTGCGCTATTTATAACTCTGGTCGTTGTTCGCTCGAGGGTGGGCTCCCAATACGGCCTGCTGGCCGTCTTGTTGTTCCATTTACTCATTGACCTACCTGTAACAATCATACTAAAGCAGGCTGTTGCCAATATATCGTTCACAGAGGCCTGTTTTTCTACGATGGGACATAGCATTGGGTTGCTAGGGTCACTCGTCGTATCTGCGATCATCCTGATCGTTGCCTCGTCGAGAGGATGGATAACAATGTCAAAAAGTGAAGGCCTGTACGCTCTGTCGGGAGAACGTAACAGTCAGTCTCTGCCGACGTCAAGTCAAGTGGTCGAGCTTATAATGGCTTCGGCGTTAATTCTCTACCTGATGGTTCACCTAAGTGTGGCGGGAAATCAGTTCCTAGATGGGCAGCGCGTAAAATTACGCTTAGACAGTTCGAGTGAGCTGAGAGAATTATTTTTTTACTACCGATCTGATCTACGTCGTGACGTGGCAAGGGCAGTAGAGCTCAATCTTACGGGTTTGAATGTGGGTGATGCCGCCGTTAATGGCCGCTTCGACCTGAGTGCCTTTAAGCAGTTCATAGGACCTAGCGCTTCTCCTGAGGAGAGCACTTTGTTTACCGTTGCAGTGGTGGCAGATGGCGGTGAAGTAATTGCCAAAGACACTTCTTTTTCCTTAGCAGAAGTGGAAGAGGCTTTGTTGCTCGCTGAAGAGTTTTCAAATGGTGCCAACGTTTATCTGCTTAATCTACTGCGGTCCGACGGCTCGATTTCGCCCGCGCATGTCATTCGACACAAAACTTTTAAGGTAGTGGTCGCGTACTCCAGCGAAAACACTTTGCTCAATTTTCAAAGCGCGCGCCTCGCCGATCTTGGTGCGGATATGAATCAAATTCGCACAACCTCGATTGGTTTCTCTGGAGCAGCGGGCTCGCTGGAAACATTACTTCCCACTGGTGCGGAGTATCACCTGATCGATGATGGCGTACTGTGGGATGACTTTTCACAGCAAGATGCCAAGCCTTCCCAGGCTGAAGCTTATAAAGCCCTTTCTAACGGTAAATTTCCACGCTGGCTGCCCTATGGCAGGAACACATCGGTATGGTTGCAACCCCCCAGCGGCGTTATTGCCGAGGCGCGAGAATTTTTCTTCGCTCCTGAATTCTATTACTGGATAGGCGGCTATTGGGACTATTTTGGGGAATTTGCGGAAGATGTCTCTGCAGATGTGTTGTCGACGCTACTGTTGTTTTTAGTGGTTATTCCTCTCTCTCGATTCATCATTGAAGGCATCCATCAGCCGCTGTCAGATCTGACCCGCATATTGGACAACTGGCGTGAATTTCGCGGAGGACAGTTTGGGTCAAGCACCGCTTTTCAAATGATGAAAGCGAGAACACGGTCGGGCATTGCTGAAATAAATCATCTGGAGCAAAGCTTTCGCGCGCTGGCGCTGGAGATGATGCAAGATGAGAGGCGCCTGACCACGATTGCAGCGAATTACGATGAGCTCTTGCGTTCTTTGCCCCTGGGCGTGCTGGCGGTAGATTACCAGGCTCGGGTGCATTTTTTGAACGATGCCCTGTTGGAAATGTTGGGTCAGAAAAGAGAAGCTATTGGCTTGCTCTCGGCGCATGCCTTGGTGATGTTGGAAAAAGACATACCCGTTGAAGAGTGGCAGCTGGTGTTAGAGAGCGAGCCGCCAAAAAGTCTATTATTGGTAGTCACGCGTCGATTAAATCAGCAGGGTCAGGACGCTGGTGTCTGGGTAATCGTGACTGATCTGACGTTGCAGAAGCAGACGAACTCTCAGCTTATCCAAGCTTCTAAATTAGCGACGCTGGGTGAAATGTCCACCGGTATGGCGCACGAGCTAAATCAGCCCCTCAATGTCATCGCTCTGGCGGTTAGTAACTTACGCACCGGTATGGAGAGGGGTAAAACGTCCCTCGATCTGACGAGCCCAAAACTGGATCGTATCGAGGCGGCCGTGCAGCGAGCTGCAGTCATTATCGATCACATGCGGGCGTACGGGCGTGTGGCAGGTGATGAGTCAGTGGTGTTGAACATTGGTGACGTAATTCAGGGTCTGTGCAATCTGTTATGCGACCAATTGGCGCTCTTTGATATCCAGCTGGTGAACCGAGTCGACCGTGATGGAATTTACGTTGAAGGTAATGCCATTCAGTTTGAACAGGTCATTATCAATGTGATCAATAATGCTCGAGACGCGATCCGCGATTCAGACAATCCCGCGGGTGAAATCGTGATTGAATCCTTATTGCAAAGGGGCCGCGTGCTCGTTCGAATCAGTGATACCGGTCCAGGCATTCCGACGGATGCGCTTCCTCATGTCTTTGAACCCTTCTTTACTACCAAGCCTGTTGGAAAGGGAACCGGTCTTGGCGGTTCCATTAGTTATGGGATAATTCGCGAGATGCACGGCGATATTTGGGCGGAGAATACAGCGGGAGGAGCGAGAATTACTGTTAGCCTACCGTTGGTTGAAGACTCACTGGGCGATGATGCGTCCCGTGAGAGCGCTGGAGGTGCAATCAAGTGAAGGTTCTGATAGTTGATGACGACTCGGCGATACGAGAAGAGTTAAGTGAGTTCGTGGCCGAATTGGGCCTCACTGTATCCGCCGCTGCAAATGGAGAGGAAGCGATCGCGCAGTACTTCGCCGATGAAGACATCGCTATTTTACTCACGGATTTGATGATGCCCGGCATTAGCGGCTTGGAAATGCTCGATAGGATTAATAATTCACCCGGTGCTGACAAGCGGGTGCTTCGGGTCATTTTTATGACTGGAAACAGTGACACCCAGTCCGTGATTAAAGCCATGCATCTGGGGGCCACCGAATTTCTGTTGAAACCGGTTGATCTTGACCTGCTTGAGCGCTATGTCCTCGAAGCTAAAAAAGTGGTTGCCAGTGAGCGTGCTCGAATAGCTAATGAAGCACTTTTGAAAGAAAAAGTTACTCAAAATGAAGCTGAAATCACGGCGCTAAACAAGGACATTCAGCGCGCGTATGCGGAATCTTTGGCATGCCTGGCGACCGCGGCTGAATATAAAGATCCCGAAACTGGTCAGCATATTACGAGGATTGGTGAGTATGCCGCCGTACTGGCTGCAGAGATAGGATGGGACAAGGAGTGGTGCGACATGATCCGACTGGCGGCGCCCCTCCACGATGTCGGTAAGGTGGGGATGCGCGATGCCGTATTGCTGAAAAATGGTCCTCTGGATGATACCGAAGCAAGCCATATGAAGGAGCATCCCGAAAATGGTTTTCGCATTTTATCGCAGTCCAATTTTCCAGTGATGAAGATGGCGGCCCGCATTGCGTTATGTCACCACGAGCGCTGGGATGGCACAGGTTATCCAAGAGGACTGAAAGGGTCTCAGATCCCTGTGGAAGCGTCTATTACTACGTTGGTTGATGTCTATGACGCGCTGCGTTCTGCGCGTCCTTACAAGCGGGCGATGACGCATGACGAGGTGATGAAGATCATTACCGAGGGCGATGGGCGAACATCCCCAGAGCATTTTAGACCGGATGTGCTCGAGGCGTTCAAAGCGTCAGCAGACCGATTGGCAAAAATCTTTGATAGGTTCGCCGATGTTGAGCAGGAAAATGCGCGCGAGCCTGCCACGACGGGAGGTGGCTCGTGAAAACGCTGATTGTAGAGGACAGTGAAACGTTGAATGCAATTTATCAGGCCTATCTGGATGGAATGGGTCTCGATATAACCGCAGTGACGTCCTTGGGTGCCGCATTGGAATGTGTGAGTGAGCAACCTCAGGAGCTAATTCTTCTCGACGTCGAGCTACCCGATGGCAACGGGCTCGACTTGCTTGCGGAGCTTGAAAATGTTTCGCCAAAGCCGCTGGTCGTTGTGATGACAGGTCATGGGGATAAGTATTCCGAGGTAGCGATTGAGCGTGGTGCGGATGATTTCCTCGCCAAGCCCTTTGATGCCTCTCGACTGCGGGTAACGGTGCGCAATCTTGCGGAGCGGTTTGAGCTCACCCAGCGCCTGAGCAGTCTCACCGAAGGGTTGACACACCTTGGCCCAATGTATGGTAGGTCTGCCGTTATGCAGGCGGTCTACACCCAAATACAGTCGCTCGCATCAAGTAGGGCGACTGCCTTCATCACAGGAGAAAGCGGTACAGGAAAGGAGCTGGCGGCGAAAGCCATACATGATTTTTCTGATCGGGCGCCGGCAGAATTCGTCGCTATTAACTGCGCTGCAATTCCCGATGATTTAATAGAGTCAGAGCTGTTTGGTGAGGCGGCGGGAGTGCGAGGTAACCCAAGCCCCAGGAGTGGATTAATTCCCCTGGCGGAAGGTGGCACCCTCTTTCTGGACGAAGTTTGTGATATGCCATACGAGCTGCAGTCGGTGCTACTTCGATTCATCGAGAGCAATAGGTACAAACCCGTGGGGGGGGATGTTGAAGCTTACGCCGATGTGAGAATCATTGCGGCGACAAACAGAGAGCCACTCACCGAAATGCGCGATGGGCGCCTTCGCGAGGATCTATTTTACAGGTTGCATGTTATTCCCTTGAGAATGCCGCCGCTGCGCGAGCGGGATGACGACGTATTGTTGTTAGCTGATCACTTTTTATTGGTATTCGCTGCGCAGGAAAATAAACAGATTGCCGGATTTTCCGACGATGCTCGCCGTGAACTCAAACGTTTTCCTTTCCCAGGCAACATCAGGCAACTATCTAATATGATCCACCGTCTTGTCTTGATGAGTCGCGAGCTGGAAATATCTTACGAGGCACTGAGGAAGGCAATATCCGACAGTGAGCTTGACCCCTCGGCGTCGATAGGGGCGCGCAGAAAAGTGATGGTAGATGTTTCCTCATCACCCGGTGTGGAGGTTGAACCTCTCTGGGTTACTGAAAAGCGAGCAATACAGGCAGCGCTTGATGCCTGTGACGGAAATATCAACAGGGCGGCGGGATTGCTTGAAGTTGCTCCGTCAACGATCTATCGGAAGATACAAGGGTGGAAAACCGGCGACGTTTAAAGGAGGCCCCATGTACGGCGTAGTAAACAAATCGCTAAAAGAGATGATGATTATCCAATTTGGCGATGAACGTTGGCAGAAGGTGCTTAATAAATCGGGTGTCGCATCGGATAGCTTTTTATCGATGAGAGCTTACGACGATGACGTGACCTATAAGCTAGCCCAAGCCGCTGCTGACGAATTGGAAATAGATCTTGTTGATGCTCTACGTGCGTTTGGCGTCCATTGGGTAGAGCACACCGCTGCCAAAGAATATGGCACGTTAATGCGAGCAACCGGTCAGGACATGCTGAGTTTTCTTGAAAACCTGAATGGATTGCACGACCGTATTAGCTCCACGTTTTTGGACTACCGGCCTCCCTCGTTTTTGGTAGACAGAGACGCGGTTGGAGGCGTTAGCGTCCTCTACACAAGCGAGCGAGTAGGCCTCACGCCTTTTGTCGAAGGGCTTTTATCGGGACTGGCCAGTTGGTTTGGCGAGACCATGGACATCTTGGAAATCAGACCGGAGGAGGTGGGGTCTGGTGAGAAGACCTATTTCTTGGTCAAGATGGGTTAAGGCACCATGACATCGCCCAATCCCGATGAGGATTTTTGGCTGCGGCTAGGTCAGCTTTTTTCTGTTGTTTTGCGCATTGATAAGCAGGGCAGGCTCGTTGCGATGAGTCCGCTGGTAGAGCGTTTTTTGGGTCCTGGCGCACTAGAAAAAAAGCTTTCTGAATTGTTTGAGTTTAAGCGGCCCACTCAGTTTGATGGCACTTACGAAGCAGCCGTGGGGCTTCTCGGGGAATTAGTGCTCGGGTCGAGCAACGTTACCGGCTTTGGTGTTCGCGCGCAGTTTCAGGACTACACCGCTTATGGGCTCGATGGTCTGTGCCTCATTGGCGTTCCTTGGTTATGGTGGATGCAGGAGAACAACCCTGATCATGGATTGGGCCTCGGGGATTTTCCAGTATTAGATATCCAAATGGATCAGTTATTTTTTGTCTCGGCGCAGCAAACGATGGTGGCTGATTTAGAGGGTCTAAATCAGGAATTGCAGGAGGCTCAGCAGCGGCTGGAGGTGGCCAACCAGAAACGTCAACAGTTTTTTAGTCACGTTAGTCATGAAATGCGGACACCGCTGAACGGCGTCATAAGTGCCCTGACACTGATCAAAGACGGTGCCTTTGATGAGCGCACTACCAAGTTTTTAAAGCTTGCAGCTCATAGTGCAAATCGTTTGCTTGAAATTATCAATTTTTCGCTGGATACCGTAAGCCCGCAGCTGGATGAGGCGGCCGAGTCTAGTCAGGTCTTCAATATGGATCGGCTTTTGGACGAATGTATCGCGGTAACTCAGGCCAGGGCTTTGGAAAAGGATTTGCGGCTTGAGCGACGAGGTGAGCGCCAATTTCCGCCGGGATATCAGGGTCACCCCAGGTTGTTGAAGCAAGTGTTGATTAACCTTATTGGAAACGCCATCAAATTTACACCGAGTGGTGACGTACTGCTTTTTGCTGATTTGAAAGGATATGCCGATGATGGCAATGCAATCGTTGAATTCCGCGTGGAGGATCAAGGCCCGGGAATTCCGGAGGAATTGCAGGCACGCATTTTTGAGCCTTTTTCTACCGGTGTCACCTTGGAGACTCAAAAAGGACAGGGTACTGGACTTGGATTGAATATTGCCAAGCGTTGCGTGGAGGCAATGGGGGGTACGCTTTCGGTTTCCTCTGAACCCGGTAATGGAGCGATCTTTAGTTTTAGTGTTGCGTTCCCTGAGCTAACCGATGAGCAATCTCAGGCTCTTCTGGTCGCTACGGAAGAACGGCTATTAGATCGCCTCTCAGGTTCGATCTTGGTGGTGGACAATCAGGAGTCTAACCTCCTGCTCAATGCTCAAATTCTGGCCTCCCTCGGTGTGGCTGTGGAAACAGCGAGCTCAGGTGCGGCCGCCTTAGAGCTGTTGAAGGCTAAGACGTATGACGTCGTGCTGATGGACCTGGATATGCCCGAAATGAGCGGGTATGAAGCAACACAAGCCATCCGAGAAATATACACTGCCGACGCGCAGCCCGTGCTCGCACTCACCGCCCACACCGATGGCCACAGTCGACAACAAGCTATGGCTGCTGGTATGCAAGGTGTTATTGAGAAACCAATACTTCGCGACAAGCTGTCGAATCAACTGGGCTCCTGGCTCACGGTCCTGAGGTCGGACAGTGCACAACAGGGGGCGTCTGTGTTGCTGGCTGAAGAGGCAACGCGGGACCCGGTTTTCGTGGCGAGCATTTTAGAGCGTATGCAGCGCGACGTGGGAGCCAACGTAGTTGATGCGCTAGTTAGCAAGTTTTTGTCCGAGTCATCTGCGCGCTGGGATGCGCTCCAGGCCGCATTGAGCCTCGACGATTTGCCAATTATTTCGCGAGAAGCCCACACCTTAGGGAGCTCCTGCTTTACCTTCGGTTTGCAGAGCGCAGGCAATCAGTTCAGAAGGTTAGAGGCCGAAGCTAATGCGGGGTCTATTGTTACCCTGGATATCGACAGATTGGCTGCTGATCTGGGAGAGGGGATTACCGAGCTTGAGAGGCTCATCGGTGTCGAATAGGTAGTCGTGGACGGCTGCAGTAGACATATCATCTTAATCGGCTAACAAGGGAATACAAACATGGTTGTTGTAGCACGAGTAGGAGTGGCATTGCTTGGCGCGTTATTTTTAGTGATTGGCGCCGGATTAATCTTTAATACCACCGACGCGGCTGCAGATCTTGGGCTGCCCAATATGATGGCGGCGGGTTACGGCACAGTCAGGGCAGACATCGCCGGTTTTTTTCTTGGCGGTGGATTGATTAGCGTTGTCGCAAGCTTAAGAAAGGATGGTTCGCTGCTGTGGCCGGTTCAGCTTCTGGTTTTGCTCGCGCTGCTAGGCCGGGTATTTACCTTGGTAGTTGACGGCCCTGTGGCAGCGGGTTTGACGAGTATGGGGGTAGAGGTAGCGATCCTCGTGCTGCTCCTGTGGGCCAAGCGCGTATGGCAGCAAGCCTCTTGATAGGACAGTGGGGCATCAATAGTCGAGGGCAGCTGCTATGGTGTCCCTTGTTGCCGCCGGGTCAATAACCGCGTCAAGCTCAAGCAAACTGGCAACTTCTGTGGCCTGACCTTTGTCAATCATTTCAGCGAGTAATGAATTGAACAGGGCGTCTCGCTCGGGACCCTCAGGCGTGGCGGCTAACTCCTGTTTGTAGCCAAGTTGTACGGCGCCCTCGAGGCCCATTGGGCCAAATTCTCCCTCGGGCCAACTGGCCATGAATCTAGGCACCTCAAAGGAACCTCCGACCATGGCCATCGCACCAAGGCCATAGGCCCTGCGCAGACATATTCCAATAATGGGGGTTCGTAACGCGGCGCCTGCGATAAAGAGTTCCGACATAACCCGCGGCGCTCCCTGGGCTTCTGAATCCGGCCCCACCATGAAGCCGGGAGTATCCAGCAACGAAACCACGGGCAATTGCCACTTGTCGGCTAGGCGAAAGAGGTCGGTCATTTTTTGCGCGGCGTCAATGTCGATAGCCCCACCCACGTGACGGCAGTCGCTGCACACAAGGGCCACAGGTTTACCCTTAATCCGACCGAGCCCGGTAATTACCGCTCGTCCAAACTCTGGTTTCAGCTCAAGAAGAGAGTCCTGATCGAAGACCAGATCGAGAAGCCGTCTCGGATCGTAGGCAAGACGTCGATTCTCAGGTAGGAAATGCCGAAGACTTTCTTGGGAGCAATGTCCAGCGTCTTCGGTGTCACCTTGCCAGTACGACAGTGCTTTTTTCGCCAGGGCGATCGCATCCGGCTCATCTTTGGCGACTATGTCAACCGTACCATTTTTTCGGTGAAGTACTGTTGGGCCGATTTCTGTCGGGGCGTAGCTGCCTAACCCTCCACCCTCGATCATCGCCGGACCCGCCATACCAATAAAGCTTGCTTCGGTAGCAATGCGAAGGTCGCCAGCGCCAAAGAGCGCGGCGTTGCCGGCAAAACAAAAACCGTGGTTCACCGTAATTCTGGGCACGACGCCAGCCAAAGAGGCCCAAGCATGAAAGGTGGGTACATTGAGACCGCCCGCTGAAGTCATTACGTCGGTATCTCCCGGCCTGCCACCACCACCTTCGGTCAGCATAATGATCGGTAAATGATCCCGTCTCGCCAGCGTCAGCAGGCGATCAATTTTTTTGTGGTGAAAGAAGCCCTGAGTACCTGCCAGTACGCTGAAATCGTTAATGACTAGCCCTGTTTGGGCTCGTGTCGGGCCGAACAGGGCTTCGTTGACGGCGCCAATGCCGGTAAGGACGCCATCCCCCGAAGTATTAGCTTGAAGATCCTCTCGAGAACGCCGGCTTCGTTGTGCTGCTACGGCGAATTGCCCGTATTCGACGAAGGCGGATTCACCGACAAGCGCCGCCAGGTTTTCTCTGGCCGATTGGCCGCCGCGCTGATGTCGTTTGGAGACAGCTTCCTCCCGACTAGCATCGTGGGTTTGTGCTTGTCTGTGTAAGAAGCGATCGTAGGGTGAGTCTGCCACGATTGTTGATACTCCCTATGGATAAAAAAAGCGTGCAGGGCGCCGCACAGACAGCTTATCGCTCACAATGATACAGCGCCAAGGAAACCCGATAGCCGGTCACCTCGATACCCTCATCGATCAGTCGCTGTTTTGCCCGTTGGCGATTGGGGCAGGTAATCTCACCCTTGCAATTAATGACTCGATGCCAGGGAAGCGTTGTCTGCGATGGGAGCGTAGATAGCGCTTTACCAACCCATCGTGCGCCTCGTGGCCTGCCGGCGCGGGATGCCAAATTGCCATAGGTGATCACCCTACCGGCCGGAATCTGGGCTAATGCACGATAGAGCATATCTAGATGTTCCTGTCGGGGACTCATCACATTGGATTTCAACGAAACGTGGCCCATGGTATGGTGTTTTTGTGCTAATTACCCGTGCTGTTTACCATGGATTTACGTAGATTCGCCCTGCTGGCTTTGGGGGTTTTGATTGCGCTGGCGAGTGGCGTGTTGACAGCTTCTGTAAGCTCGGCCCAGGGGATTTCGGGGCGCTTTTCTTCGCTCCTTGATCAGGTCTCCATTGCCCGGGGTGCCGAAGAGATTGCGCCCGAGAGCTCGGCATTCGGCTGTGGCTCCGGGGGAGCGACTGCTCGTGCAACCCAGAGCGCGGGAGATTATGTCCTCTTTGAGGGGGGCGCTGTCAGGCCGCTGGCACTATCGTCTGACGGCTCAAAACTGGCGGTTGCAAATACGCCAGCTAATTGCCTTGAAATATATCAAGTGAGCGATCAGCAGCTTCAACTTGAGTCCTCGGTGATGGTTGGGCTTGAGCCGGTGGCCGTGGCCTTTAATGGGAGTGACGAAGTTTGGGTCGTCAATCACTTGAGCGACTCGGTGAGCGTTGTAAGTCTCACTGCAATGCCCAGAGTTATCGCTACCCTGCAAGTAGGCGATGAGCCGCGGGACATCGTGTTTGCTGGAGAGGATAAGTCCCGTGCATTTATTAGCGCCGCCTTCAGAGGGCAAAATCATCCCTTCTTTACGATCGATGATTTGTACCGAGCGGGCGCCGGACGCGCCGACGTCTGGGTATTTGACGGGACAATGGCGTGGCAGAAACCTCGGGACTCGTTGATAGGCATCGTCAACTTTTTCTCCGACTCCCCCCGGGCGCTTGCGGTGAGCGCAGACGGATCGGAAGTCTATGCGGCGGCTTTTATGTCGGGGAATAAAAGTACCGTATTGCGCGCGGACATCGTCTCGGGCGCCAAGCCGGCGCCGACACAAAATCATGAAGGCGAAGCAGCGCCAGAGACGGGCATGATTGTGCGCGAGGTGGCCAATCAGTGGCTGGACGCTGGCGGTGCCGATTGGTCCGCCGCGGTAAATTTCGACTTGCCGGACCGAGATGTGTTTGTCATCGATGCGCTCGCTGCTAACCCTTTCGTCACCCAGTCCATTTCGGGGGTGGGCACGACGCTGTTCAATATGGCGGTCAACCCGGTGACCGACCAGATCTATGTCAGTAATTTAAGTGCGCTAAACCATATTCGATTTGAGGGCTCGGGTGAAACGTCCACCACGGTGAGAGGCCGGATTGCAGAGAGCCAGATATCGGTCATTGCCAATGGCGGGGTGATCAGTAACCACCTCAATCCCCATGTAGATTTTGATGTGCCTGAACATCATGCTTATCCCACCGAGGTGACCGAGCTCAGCGTATCCCAACCAACCTCCCTAGCCATAAGCCCCGATGGAAAAACGCTGTATGTCGCAGCCTTCGGCTCTA
>CBFHQV010000049.1:0-17162 GCA_965658055.1 Luminiphilus sp.
GCCGACGGGGTCGGGCGCCAGCAGGGTGAGCGCATCGGTGTCCTTGTGCGCGTGGATACCTACCCCTGAGTCATTCGCATCCTGAGGGGGGTAGTGCAGCAAGGTCATGTTGGTCAGTGACCCATCGAATGCGTCGAGCAAGCCGCTGGCATCGATTTGTAAAATCCCGGCCAGGATCCTAAGCAATCGCGTGGTTAGCGCATCACAGTCACGCCAGTAATTGAGGATAGCCGCGCGCATGTGGGGTTGAGACATTGGCCACTTATTAGGTCCGTACAGATCGCAGGCTGCGCAAATGGCATCACTGGCGTCGACCTCAAGGTGCAACTTGTATCCTTCATAACGATCTGGCATTTGGCTGGCATCGTTGGGCGAGAAGAAACCCAATGGGATATATCCGCGATAATTTTCCCGGGTGATGCGATCTTGGAGCTTCTGATCGAGGGGTTGCTCGAAGTACGACACCACCGCGGCGCGCGCGGCGGTGATCACACTGGGCGCAATGCTGTGGCCAACTAATACGGCAAAGCCCATCTCGCGAAAGGCGCGGTCCAGTGCGGGAGCCACTGTTTGATCGGCTGCAGTCAGATCGATGATGGGCACCTGACCCCGTTGCTCATTCATTACAGCTTCCGCTCGCTTTCGTCGGGTCGGGGCGGCTGAGCAGGATTTGTGGACGCTGTGAGTCGATCGCGCAATCCACGTGGATGACCTATGCTGTCTACCCGTGGTGACAACCCAGAGGAGCTGTTGCTCATGCCTACCCTGTACATAGAGCCCAGCATTTTCTCTCCAGCCTTCGATTAGTCTCGCAAAAGCTAGAGTTTCCTGGCGAAAAATACAAATGATTTTTTGCGGCTGGGCATCCCCCCAACACTACCTATTTATTTTCGGTTGTGCATAGTGGCTTTGCTCGGGTAAATAGACTGGACGACCGGCGTTGCCAAAGGTAATTTGACCGCCTGCAAGAAAGGATAGAGCATGGCCAAGACTGACGATTACCCCGCCGTAGATACGACCACGACGCTGCCCCGACAGCTAAATTTCATCGACGGTAGATCGCTGCCCAACAGCGATGGTGCTATTTTCACGACCTACCATCCGGGGACCGGCAGGGCAATCTGCGACGTTGAGATTGCAGGCGATGCCGAGATTTCCCTAGCGGTGGAGTCAGCCCGCCGTGGCTTTGCCGAGTGGTCCGCGATGCCTGCGGCTCAGCGAGGGCAAATCTTGCGGAACGCCGCCGCGCTGTTGCGCGAGCGTAATGATGAGTTAGCCGCCCTCGAGACGCTTGATACTGGCAAGGCGATAGCGGAGACATCGGTGGTCGATGTCATCACGGGGGTCGAGGTACTCGAATATTTTGCGGGTATCGCGCAGGGTATTCAGGGATCCCATATCGACCTTCCGCCTGAAGCCTTTGCGATTATGCGAAGAGAGCCACTTGGGGTTTGCGCGGGCATAGGTGCGTGGAACTATCCGATTCAAATCGCGCTTTGGAAGTCTGCACCCGCGTTAGCCTGTGGCAACGCCATGATTTTCAAGCCTGCGGAACAGACGCCGCTGACGGCCCTGCGGCTGGCAGAAATTTATGTTGAAGCAGGCGTGCCTCCCGGCGTCTTTAATGTTGTCCAGGGTGCTGCGGCAACAGGCGGCGCGCTGGTATCCCACCCCGACATTGCCAAGGTCACCCTGACCGGGTCGGTGGAAACCGGCAAGCGGGTGATGGCAGCTGCCGCAGCCGACCTCAAAAAAGTCACGCTGGAGCTGGGCGGAAAATCCCCGATAGTCGTTTTCGAAGACTGCCATCTTGAGGACGCCGTGAATGCGGCAATGGCGGGGAATTTTTATTCCACCGGTCAGGTTTGCTCTCATGGCACCCGCGTCTATGTCCACCAATCTTTGAAGGAAGCGTTTTTGTCTCGGATGGTGACTAAAACCCGAGCACTGCGGGTCGGCAACCCCTTTGACCCTGCGACTCAGATGGGGCCATTGGTGTCTGCGGAGCAACACCAGCGGGTTATGCATTACATGGCGTTGGCTGCGGGTTCGGCGGAGGCGGAGGTGCTTTGTGGTGGCGAAGCAATCACCGTTGAGGGCCTCGAAGGGGGCTATTTTGTTGCGCCGACGGTGGTGTCCGCCACCGGGGATAACTTGCCCTTTGTTCAGGAGGAGATTTTTGGCCCCTTTATGACGGTGCTTGGTTTCGACAGTGAATCGGAGGTGGTTGCGCGAGCCAACGCCACGCGCTTTGGCCTGGCGGCGGCGGTATTTACCGCGGATTTTTCCAGGGCCCATCGGGTCGCCAATGCCCTGCAAGCAGGGATCGTCTGGATCAACGATTACAATGTCACGCCGCCCGAGGTGCCCTTCGGGGGCTACCATGAGTCGGGGTTGGGACGAGAGAACGGGCTGCAGGCGATTGAGTACTACACCCAGACCAAAACCATCTACGCCAATTTAGGGGCGGTGGCGCCAACATATTGATGGTGTGGCTTACTCGCCTACGAAGTTTGTGGACTGACTCGTGGCGACAGGCCTCGCCGCTGGCTTGGGCTCTCGCTTTGGTTGTAGCTGTCTCGATAGCGCCCTGCGCAACTGACGCTCATGCGGTGGCGCAAGATATCCAGGAGAAGATCATGATGACCCCGAAAGTTGTCTTTGTTATTGCCGACGGTATTCCCGCTGATGTTATTGAGCGTGTAGCTACCCCGACGCTCGATCAAATCGCCGCTGCGGGGGGCTATGGTCGCGCTTATGTGGGCGGGCCTGTGGGGTCCCCGGCAGAGAGCCCAACCGTGTCGGCAACGGGCTACATGGGCTTGCTTACAGGCACCTGGGCCAATAAGCATGGCGTGATGGAGAACTATCATTTATCCCCGAACTACACCTACTGGGATATTTTCCGATTGGCAAAAAACGCCAATCCAGCCTTAATAACCGCGCTTTACTCCACTTGGACTGATAATCGAACCGTGCTGCTCGGGGAGGGTTTAGAGGCTGCTGGAGGCCATAAGCTTGATTACGTCGTCGATGGCTTTGAAAAAGATAAAAGCCTGTTTCCCGATCTCTCTGAGAGTGAGCGCATTAAAGGCATCGATGAAAAAGTCGCGGATGCGGCGGCAATAAGTATCAGGGAGCAGGGTCCGGATCTCGCCTGGGTGTATTTGCAGTACACCGACGATATTGGCCACGAGTTTGGTGACAGTGAGGAGATGGACGCGGCGGTGGCATGGGTAGATGAGCAAGTCGCCAAAATTTGGAATGCGGTTGAATCCCGACAGCAGTCGGCTCAGGAAGATTGGCTGGTGATCGTAACGACCGACCACGGACGCGATGAAGCAACGGGTCGAGAACACGGCGGCCAGACGGAGCGAGAGCGCACCACATGGATAGTCACCAACAGCCAGCGATTACAGCCCGCTTTCTATAACAAGCCAGCGATAGTCGACATCTATCCCTCCATCGCGGATCATTTGCAGTTGGATATTCCCGAGACGGTCCGGCAGGGCCTGGACGGCTTATCTTTCATTGCTCGGTGAGGTATACCCGCCAATAAAAAGGATACATAGGCACAAGTGAGCAGCGTGGCAGAGACCTTCGATTACATCGTGGTGGGTGCAGGATCCGCTGGCTGTGTCCTGGCGAATCGCTTATCTGCCGATCCCTCGGTACAGGTTCTCCTGCTCGAGTCCGGCCGCGATGAAACGTCGCTTTTTATCAAAATGCCGACCGCGCTCACGATCCCCATGGGGATGTCCCGATTTAACTGGGGCTACTACAGCGCCCCAGAGCCCGCACTGAATGGTAGGCGTATGGATTGCGCCCGGGGCCGCGTCGCCGGAGGTTCCTCCGCCATCAATGGCATGGTCTATGTGCGGGGTCACCCAGGGGACTTTGATCAGTGGGAAGAGCGGGGTGCCACGGGGTGGAGTTACCAGGACTGTTTGCCTTACTTTCAGCGAGCAGAAACCTGGATGGCCGGCGGTGACGATTATCGCGGCGGCGAGGGTCCGCTTTCGACTTGTAATGGCAACAACATGAAAAACCCCTTGTACCGTGCGTTTATCGAGGCCGGGTCTCAGGCGGGTTACGGTGAAACCGACGATTACAATGGCTTTCGCCAGGAAGGGTTCGGCCCGATGCACATGACGGTGCGCAGTGGTGAACGCTGCTCAACACGATTGGCCTATCTCGATCCTGCTCGCGCGCGGAAAAATCTCCGCATCATGGATCGCGCAACCGCTGAGCGCATTGAATTTGATGGCCTGACCGCGACCGGTGTGACCTATGGTCGCGGCGGTCAAACCTACACTGCCAAGGCTCGGAAGGAAGTTATTGTGGCGTCGGGGTCGATAGGATCACCGACGCTTCTGCAGCGATCAGGTATTGGACCTGCAACTCTGCTGCAGGGTATGGCTATTCCAGTGGTGCTCGATAAACCCGGCGTGGGGGAAAACCTGCAAGATCATCTCGAGGTTTATTTCCAGTACCGATGCAAGGAGGGCATCACGCTAAACGGCGAGCTCGATTTGTGGTCCAAATTTCTGATTGGTGCCGAATGGGTTCTGAACCGGAGTGGGTTGGGTGCAAGCAATCACTTCGAGTCCTGCGGGTTTATCAGATCTCGTGCGGGAATCCCCTGGCCCGACATCCAGTACCATTTCCTCCCGGCAGCGATTCGTTACGATGGCAAGGCGGCGTTCGCCGGGCACGGTTTTCAAGTCCACGTAGGCCCTAACAAACCCGAGAGTCGCGGGGTTGTTCAGCTAACCAGCGGGGATCCGCAAAGTGAGCCCCATATACAGTTCAACTACCTTGCGACCGAGAAAGATCGCGAGGACTGGCGGCTTTGCTTGCGGCTTACCCGGGAGATTCTCCAGCAGCCGGCGCTCGATCGCTTCCGGGGTGACGAAATTCAGCCGGCGATTGATTTGGCTGACGATACCGCCGTTGATCAGTGGGTCAGGGAAAATGTGGAGACCGCCTATCATCCTTCCTGTACCTGCCCCATGGGCAGCGATGAAGACTCCATGGCCGTGCTCGATGAGGAATGTCGGGTGCGGGGAGTGTCGAATCTCCGGGTCGTGGACTCCTCAAGCTTTCCTACGATTCCAAACGGTAACTTAAACGCCCCGACCATCATGCTCGCGGAGCGGGCGGCGGATCTCATTTTGGGCAAACCGATGCAACGCGCCGATGTGGCTGTCTGGCAGGATCCCCAATGGGCCACCCGACAGCGCAGTGAATCGCCAGTAAGGGATCTAGCGGATCTGTGAAGCGGTTAGCAGCGAGGTCACAGCAGTGAATACCCTTTTGGCCGCGGCAATTATTTTGACCATGAGCACCTCGGTGTGGCTGGTGCTCCGCTGGGGCCACATTCGGTGTGAGGGCACTGAGCCGCTGCCGCTGCTTACGTTTTTGGCGATCTTGTTTACCTCTGGCCTTGATGTCGGCTTGATCATGTTCCCGCTGGTGGATTTTCAAACTTATGGCGAGGGGTCCGAGTACGGCTTCACCAACCCGCTTGCGATTGAGTTTGGTTTCTGGGGGTTTCTTGTTTGGGGCTTTTATTTCTTGACGACGTTTTACTTTTGCATTGTCGAGCCAAAGTTAAAGCTGTTTGAGAACCCGTGGATCAAACACATCAATAACGGCGTGATTATCGGTACCTGTGCCTTTACCGCTTACTTGTTTCTGGTTTATCTGCCCGACTATATCGAGGGCATCACCGAATTGGCACGGTTTAGTCTGGTGGCGACAGTGGTGTTACTGGCGGTCGTCTCGAGCACGCACCTGCGTTTCATCAAGGTATTGAGTGTTACCTCTACCGGCTTGTTTTTCGCACTGATTGTGGGCGCATGGGTATTGTCGGGCATGGGTTTGGGCGGTTTGGGTGAAGCGTTGCTGGCGCTCGGCGATTACTTTCCCAACCTGCCCAAGTTCGTTCTGCCCATCAACGACTATCACGCTTTTTACCTGTTCTGGTGGTTTGCCTGGAGTATTATGATTGGGCAATTCGTGGCGCGTTTCGTAGGCGGAATTAAAGCTTGGCAGTTACTTATCGCCCTGCTGGTTGTGCCGTCTATCCCGATAGCGGTGTGGTTCTCGGTGCTGTACCACTATCACGTGGAAGGTATCGATATCCTCCCCGCCCTGAGCTGGGGCATGATCGGGGTTGGTATCTTGTTCGTCATTAACTCTCTGGATTCCCTTACCCGTCTGTATACCCAGAACATCAATTTGACCGTGGCCAGATTGGGCACTGCCCGATACATCGGGCTGCATTGGGGCCTGCTATTCGGACTTGTGCTGCTCTACCAGTTCACCCCTTTCAAAATTGAATGGGTTGGCCTGGTGGTAATCGCGATCTATCTGACTATCTTTTACAGGGTGTGGCGAAAGCGTGACGAGCTATCGCTTACTCAGCAGGCCTAGCGCTGGCTGCCTAACTCGGTGATCGCCTGATAGGTCGCCACCTTCATGTCGAATCGCAGCTCGTCTCCGTAAGGGGCATTCATGACCTGAGTCATGAAGATAGCGATCAAGTCCTCCTCGGGGTCTATCCAGAACTTGGTGTTGGCAGCGCCACCCCAGGAGTAGGCGCCCATTGAGGAAATAACACCGGTCTGTGCAGGATTGGTGATGACACCAAAGCCAAGCCCAAAAGACTGACCAGGGTAGAGGTGCTGCGCTGGATACTCGGTCGCGCCCTTGTTGCGGACCTCTGCTGTCAGGTGATCCATGGTCATGAAGTCGACGGTTTTAGGGCCGAGGATACGGACCCCACCGTAGGATCCGCCCTGACGCAGCATTTCGCAAAAGATCAGATAGTCCTCGGCGCTTGAGATCAGGCCGCCACCCCCTGAGAACAGGGTGACCCCCTGAAGCGGTAGTTGGTAATTCGCGGGAAGTGGCCCCAGGGTTTTCGTTTCCGGATTCCAGCCATGATTGGGCACTACTCGGTCGAGCTTGTCCTCAGGGACATTAAAAAAAGTGTCGTTCATTCCAAGGGGTTGAAATAGTTGGGAGGATAAAAACACCTCCAGCGTCTCGCCACTGAGGCGCTCGATTAAAGCGCCCAATACATCGGTGGCGATGCTGTAGTGATAGCGCTCTCCTGGGGGGAAGCGCAGCGGTATTTTGCCAAGCGTGGCCAGAAATTCATCGAGGTTCGCACTGGTTTGCAACGCCGCTTCTTGATACGCAAGCTCGACCGGATGATCGCTGGCCCAGCCATAGGTGAAGCCAGCGGTGTGCGTCATAAGCTGCTCGATGGTGACCGGTTGATCGACGGGAACAAGTTCATTGTCTCGATAAATCTGGAGATTTTTGAGCTCGGGCAAATACTGCGCTACGGGGTCATTGAGATGAAACAATCCCTGTTCGTAAAGCATCATTGCCGCCACCGTCGTGATGGGCTTGGTCATCGAAAAAATGCGAAAGAGCGCATCTGTGGTCATGGGTCGCGCATCATCGGCGCCACGTTGGCCGTGGGCTTGGAGATGAATCAGCTTGCCATGACGCGCTACTAGCGTGACTCCCCCGGAAATATGCCCCGCCTCAATGTGACGATTCACAAAGCTGGCCATCGACTCGAGACGCTCGCTGGACATACCAACCGACTCGGGGGCGACCTGTGCGATGCTATCGGTCGACAGTGCGAGTAGCGGTGTGGCCGTCATTAAAAGAGTGGCCAGCGCCTTCATCAGAAATCCTTGAGGAGGGCGGATTGAAGATTTTTCAGTCGAGCTTTTCATTCGTCATTTTCTCTGTGGTGGAGCCCAAACCCTGGCGTCAGGCGCCTGCCATGAAATCCACTTCCCGACAGCGGGCCCCGGGTATTTATCACTATTCCTAATTCAGTCGCACGCCCTGAGCGATTAATGCTTGCTGCAACGCGGTAACTGAGACCTCCTCGAAGGTGCAGTCCTGTTTTACCGCCAGGGCGGCGGCAACGCCCGCACCCTGTCCGGTGACTGTACAGCACATCATATTGCGGGTGGCAGCATGACTCACCCGATCGCCACCGGTAATCCGGCCGGCACAAATCAGGTTGCGCACGCCCTTGGGTAATAGGGTCCGGTAAGGCAGTTGAAAGTAGCGACCGGTGGTGGGCAGGATCAAAATGCCATAGCCGTCAATGAATTCAGGAAAAATGCCGATGCTGTCGTCAAAACGGGCTTGCTCACGCACATCGTGCTCGGTCATGTTGTAGGCCGCATCGATTTTCCGCGTATCCCGAATCCCAAGGGTCATGCCAAAGTTTCGAATCTTCGCCCCCTCGCAGCCCGGGGTGTATCGTTTAAGCGCTTCAATGGCCATCATGGCTTGATCGCGTCCCTGCATTTCACCCCGGGTAAGGTCGTCGGGGTCAGTGCCGTCGAAGCCCAGCAGATGGACAAGGTTGAGGTAGGTTAAATCCCCGCTGTCGTAGATAGCCCCCCAAGTGCCTGCGATGGTATCGAGTTCTTTGGGGATCAATCCTGCTTCTCTGGCTTGCTCGAAGGGTTTGCGAAGAAAGGGTGAAAACATCGCGTCTTCTTTGCCCGTTGTTTCGATGGTCCACTGGCCATAGGCCCAGTCGGCGTAGGTATGGGGGTCTGCTTTGACGTGCTCGATAAAGCGGGATTTGTTGACGCCTGACATGGAAAACATCACCGACGCGCCAATCATCTCTTCCTTGGGGTGCTTGTGGGTTGGGGCCCCGGCGCGGAAAGCCACGTCGCCATCACCGGTGGCATCGACGACGCGTTTGGCGAGAATGGCCTCTCTGCCCGCCTTACTTTCAACGATAACGCCGCAAATGCGGTCCCCTTCCATGATGGGGGCCACAAACTGCCGGTGGAGCATTGGCGTGATGCCGGCCTCCAGCACCAGCTTGTCGGCCACCCATTTGAAGGCCTCGCCGTCTATGGCATGGCTGTCTGATTGGGGCTCCTCCACAGCGGCACCCGCGCTGATCGCCCGTTGCTCAAATTCCACCCCGAGACCTTCACTATCGACCGTTTTTTCGTGGCGATACCAGGCGAAACCCTCAACCCCCACCGCGGTGATATTGCCCCCGAAGCAACCATAGCGCTCCAATAGGGTGACCTCGACTCCGGTCCGCGCCGCTGCAATGGCCGCCGCGAGCCCGCCGGGCCCGGATCCGACCACGAGCACGTCAGTTTGGTGAATCACGGGGGTCTGTCTGGGGCTTTCTTGTATGTATATGAGAGTCATTGGCCGGCACTGGATGGGAGAAGGGCAGAGTGAGGATTATGCACCGATATTCGCCCATTTTGGCGAGAGCTTTGCAGGGGGCAATGGCTCGGTACCCCGCTCCTCTATTGGACGCCTATTGTGGCGCATATCTTTGCTGTATTTGGCGCATATTAAGGGTTGTCTTAGACGCCATTTGGCTCTATAAAAGACTTGGCAGTAACTAAAAATCTAAAAGTTAATCGCCCTTTGTAGACGGTATGACAAAGGCCACGATAACCGGCTCGCCCGGATTCCCAGTTTCCAATGAGGGGGAAACGCAATCATGATCATGTCAACGAAAAAACACGGTTTTGTCTCTAAGCCGACAGCGGTCACCCGACCGCTCGCAGTGGCGGTTGCTACGGCCTGTAGCGCCATGGGTTCTGTGGGGTGGGTGTCGCAAACCCAAGCACAAGCCCTAGAAGAAGTTGTTGTGACGGCGACTCGCCGCGCCGAGAGCGTTCAGGATGTTCCGATGTCTGTCAGCGTGCTCGGGGAAGCCCAGCTCACTGATCTGAACATTACCGATATGGAAGACTACTTGATGATGTTGCCCAATGTTGGGTTCATCTCGCTGGGTCCAAGTACAGGTAATATTTATATCCGCGGTATTTCCAGTGGCGGTGAGAGTCTTCTGGGCGCTAACCCAGCTGTAGCCGTTTACCTTGATGAGCAGCCGGTAACGCTTGTTGGCGCTTACTTGAACCCACATATCTACGACATCAACCGTATTGAGGTGTTGGCGGGTCCCCAGGGAACGACATTTGGTGCTAACGCCCAGTCGGGAGCGATCCGGATTATTACCAACGCCCCTGAAATTGGTGAATTCTCCGCGGGCTACAGCCTTGACGGCAGTCAGCCTAAAAGTGGTGATATGAGTTACCGCGCCGAGGGTTTTGTGAATATCCCCTTGGGTGAGCGCTCTGCCCTGCGCATGATGGGTTTTTATAAGCGGGATGGCGGTTACATTGATAACGTGGCGGGCAGCCACACCTTCAGTCGCAGTAACATTCGCGCAGGGTTAGCCCCGGATAGTCCGCTTCGCGCGATCGCTGCGGACGTGACGGTCGGTAACCAGGATGTCGTTGAAGAAAACTTCAACGAGGCGACCACTTATGGTGGCCGGGCGGCATTGCGGGTCGATCTCAGTGATACATGGACCTTTACTGCAAGCGCGATGCTTCAGGACATGGAGCGAACGGGCGTGTGGGACCATGACCCAACCGTAGGTGACCTGCAGGTGATGCTGCTTTTGCCGGAGTGGGCAGATGACCAGTGGAGCCAGTTTTCTGGAAAAATTGAAGGCGAGTTGTTTGGCGGTACGTTGATGGCAACAGCCGCTGTGTTGAACCGTGAGGGAGAAACCTGGAACGATTACTCGCTTTACAGTGACCAGGATATAGCCTCAGGGTACGTCGAGCCTTACTACAATTGCTATGTCAGCTACTTTGGTACCTGCGGGGATCCACGGCAACAGTATACCGTTGTCTACGAACAGGACCGTACGACCTTTGAAATCCGCTATGCCTCGGATCCCGAGAAGCGTTTCAGATATATGCTGGGTTATTACAACGTTGAGGTTGAAAATTCGGCTGACGCGGAGTGGCATGTGCTGGGCTTAGCGGATACGCCGCAGGCGGCGGTTGATGCCCCTGACATCTATTGGACCACCGACTTTGAGAGGGACTATGACGAGTCTTCGCTCTTCGGAGAAGTGTCCTTTGATATCACTGATCAGCTGACTATCACCGGTAGCGCCCGACAGTTTGACTATGACAGTACGTTGGACGGATTTTCGGGCACAATCTGGTGGCCCTGTGGCGGTTTTGGGCCTCAGGGCGATCGTCCTGAGAGTAACTATGGTGCTAACTGCGCCTCTGTTGGCCGAACTACCTCAGGTAAGGATGAGGTCTATCGAGCGAGTCTTGAGTGGAAGGTAAATGACGATATTTTGCTGTACACGACCTGGGGTGAAGGTTATCGACCCGGAGGTCTGAACCGCTTTTGTGAGACCCGAATTCCAGATGGTCTGGGTGGTCAGGGCGGCGTGAACATTGGTTGTGCCTTTGAGTCCGATATCTTGACGGCCTATGAGTTCGGTGTGAAGTCAGAGCTTTTGGATGGACGTTTGCGCTTTAACGCAGCGGCGTTCTGGCAGGAGTGGGATGACTTCCAGCTATCTCGTTTGGACACCTCTATCTCGCCTATCACACTTACCTTCAACGTAGGTACCGCAGAGAGTAATGGTGTGGAGTTTGACTTCACGTCCTTGATTACCGAAAACTGGACGCTGAGTGGTGCCGCGAGCTTCCTCGACTCGACGCTGACAGAAGACTACCGACGGAGTCCCAGTAGTGTTGAACCCGATGCTGCCGCAGGCACGCGGCTTCCACGCGTACCGGAGGTGAAATGGAACCTGTCCACACGCTATACCTTTAACAACGATTGGTTCCTCCAGGCGGCCTACATGTATACGGGTGACTCTTATAATGACCTGTTTGGTGGGTTCCGACAAAAGCAGGATGCCTATGACGTCGTGAACGCCGCTGTCGGCCTGCAGCGTAGTAACTGGACAGCCGAGTTCTATGTTCAGAATGCGACCGATGAACGGGCAGACGTTTGGATTAACGATGTTAACTGGGATGAGCGTATAACCATCAACCAGCCCCGTACGTTTGGCGTGAGATGGCAGCAGCGATTCTGATTAACCCAGTCCGGTAAAACAACAAAGGGCGTCTCTCGAGACGCCCTTTGCTTTGGTAATGTCCACCTACCATACTCACTTCCCATCCAGTCAATTACTCGGACGCAATTCCTGAAGAGCCTGTAATGCAATCTACTGAACTACTGTTTGAACAAGCCCGAGACGCACTACGTAATCAGGAGCCCGCACGTGCGCGTGATCTTTGTGCAGAGGCACTCAAGCAAGCGCCCGATGATCTGCGGCTGATGATGCTACATGGCTTTGCTTTGCGCCGACTCGGCGAGCATGACAAGGCAGAACCTTTGCTGCGTGCCGTCTTGCGTGCAGATCCTTCGGTCGATTTGGTACACCATGAACTAGGGCAGGCGCTTGTGGGATTAGGACGCTTGGCTGAGGCGAGGATATCGCTGGAGCGGGCGGTCGGGTTAAATCCCGAGTTAGTGGCTGCCTGGCGGGATCTTTATGAGGTGCACGCTGCTGAGGGTAACGACGTGGCTGCCGCTGAAGCCTATCGACAGAGCATGCGGAATAAAAAGCTCGATCCTCTGCTGCAAAAGGCGATTGAGTCTGTGGGGCAAGGTCGCCTTGGCGTGGCGGAGGCCATTTGTCGCGAGTATCTTAAGCGGCGGCCTCATGACGTGGACGCCATAAGATTATTGGCTGAAATTGGTCTTGCGGTGGGGTTGGCGGCAGAGGCCATTCTTCTGCTGGAACGCTGCCTTGAGCTTGCGCCCGGGTTTCACGTGGCCAGAGCAAATTACGTCACAGCTCTCGCTCGCTTCCAGCGTTTTGAGGACGCGCTGAGAGAAAATGAAATCCTGCGTCGGCAGCAGCCAGATAATCTTTCTCACCAGGTTCAATTTGCTACAACGCTATCGATGGCGGGTCGATTTGAAGAGGCCCATGAGGAGTTTGCCAGGGCGCTGGAAAGGGCTCCAACAAGTGAGCGGATTCTCACAAGCTACGGGCACTCCCTACGTTATGGTGGCAAAGGAGCTGAGGCGATCGATATTTATCTGCGGGCGATCGAGGCTGATCCGGCGGCAGGTGAAGCCTACTGGAGCCTGGCAAATCTCAAGACATTTCGCTTTGACGACACGCGCCTCGCCGCGATGAGGGATCAATTTGGCGCACTGCAGAAACCGAGTGAGAATAAGTTTCACCTGGCGTTCGCGCTTGGAAAGGCGTTTGAGGATCGTGAGGAATTTGATGAATCTTTTCGAGCATACGCTGAGGGTAATGCAATCAAACGGCAGTTCAGTGCATATGATGCTGACAAGACGCGCGAGCGTGTGGACAACTTGATTGCGCAGTGCGACTCGAGTCTTTTGGATGGCGGAGGGCATCCATCGCGGGAACCTATTTTTATTCTGGGACTTCCCCGTGCAGGCTCAACCTTGCTTGAGCAAATTTTAGCCAGCCATTCGGAAGTCGAGGCGACTGCGGAGCTTCCTTTTATAGGAAGAATAGCGAATGAAATTGCGGCGGAGGGCGGCCGCGAAGAGCGCACTCCGTATCCGGCGGTGTTGCATCAGCTAACGCCAGAACAGCGGCGCCAGCGAGGCCAACAATACCTCGATCTTTCGGCCGGGTATCGAACTGGAAAATCCCATTTTATCGATAAGCTGCCCAATAATTGGCAACACGTGGCCCTGATCAAAACCATTCTTCCCAACGCGACGATTATCGATGCGCGACGCCATCCGATGGCGGCGTGCTTTGCGAATTTCAAACAGCTTTTCGCTCGTGGTCAGGAGTTTACCTACTCACAGGAGGACATCGGTCGCTATTACGCCGACTATCTCCGGTTGATGGATCATTGGCACTGTGTCTTCCCGGAAGGTCTATTGACGGTCCAGTATGAGGCGGTAGTGGAAGATCTCGATACGCAGGTGAGGCAGTTACTCGCTCACGCCAAGCTGGATTTTGAAGAGGCGTGCCTACGTTACCACGAGAAAGATCGCGCGGTCCGAACAGCCAGCTCCGAGCAGGTGCGACAGCCAATTTACCGCGATGCACTGGCGCTGTGGGAAAACTATCGTGAATTTCTCTCGCCCCTCGAGGCGACACTGGCAGAGCACGGCGTCAGCTGGTGATCGGATGATCCCTAGGTGCTGGGCTTAAGCTGACGCTCCAACTAATTACCAAGAATTGACGGTCCCATCCGGGGCAGGTCGGGCGTTACACCTAAAAGACCGGCAACGGTGGCGGCGATTTGGTTCTGCCAGAGTTGCTGATCTGCAGAGACCTCGCCCAGTGCAGGAACGCCAGCCCCAAGCATCGCAATCCAGATTGCATCGGCGCCATCTATACCGATTTCGTGGTCGGTCCACTGACCGCCGGTACCCCGGCCATGATCAGTAACAATAATGAGCGCTGTTTTGTCACGGTAAACAGGGTCTGCCTGCACCTGTAACCAGAGGTCTCTGATAAACCCGTCGGTGCGATGCGCCGCATCCAGGTATTGATGGTATTCGGCGTGATGCGCGAAATCGTCGGTTTCGCCGTAGGCGATGTAGATGAGCCGCGGTTTCTCTCGGCGAAGGTGCTCGAGCGCATAGTGGTGCGTGAAGACATCGAGACGGACCGAGGACCAGGGTGAGGGGGTTTGCTGCTGCAAGGTATTGAGCCACGCTTCTCGCTCGCTCTTGGGCGGTGTGGCGGTATCAAAACCCGCATTCACCGGGATGCCGCTGCGAGCTTCATTGATAATAAAGGGGAACACGTCCCAGGAAGCAAACGCTGCGACGCGGCCCGAAAATCCGGGCTGATTGTTGATCCACTCGAGCACCGTGGTATTAGGATTGGGGATTTTGGCGTTGCTGACGATCGCATGATCCGCGGCACCGGTGAGGATTTCGTTATATCCGGGGTAAGAGAACCACTGCTGGTTGCTGACATTGACCCGACTGCCCAGGGCTCGATTGCCATAGATAACACCTTCTTGGGCTATTGTTTCCCATAGGAAGGGCATTAGGGCGTGGCGCCGTGCCGACGGGTCCTCGCGCCAATAGGCGTCTTCCAGTCGGACGCGCTGCTGAGAATAGCTGTTGTGGGCCAGAAGCAGCGGATCGACACCGCTGAATACTTCCTGCCAGCGCAGTCCGTCGATGGTGACCAAGATCACATGACTGGCCGCAGTAGGCTTGGGATCCGGGTCAGACATTTCCGCGAGACCTTTACTGGTCAAAAGGAGAGGTTCCAACAGAATCAAGATCATCAAAGAGAGTATCGACTTCATCGCGCGCTTCCGGTGCTATGCTCTGGCCCATGAAAGGGTCGGCTCATTTCTCACGCTGCGGGCAGTATCGCTACCAGCTTAGTCGCTGTTGGGACCCCACCCAGTCGCGTTGTACCTTTATTGGCTTAAATCCGTCAACAGCGGATGCTGATACTAACGATCCCACCATTCGGCGAGTTATTTCTTTTGCTCAGGACGAGGGTTTTGGGGGTGTTATTGTCTGCAACTTGTTTGCCTTTCGTGCGACCCGTCCAGAGGACCTGAAGGCTTCGATTGATCCAGTAGGTCCCCGCAACAATTTCTGGATCAGACGGTCTATTGCGGAGAGCGAACTCACGATAGTCGCTTGGGGAAATCACGGCACCTTTAATAAAAGAGCAGCCCGAGTCCTGCGATATGTGACAGACCCTATGTGCCTGGGAAAAACCTCGCTGGGGCAGCCGAAACACCCGCTCTATTTGGCCAAAACAACCTCCTTGCGACCTTATCCCTGAGCGTGTTGTTCGGGTGAGCTAGGCGGGTCGGCACTCCTCTACCCAGCGGGTGAGATCGGCCGCGGTCATGCGGGTGTGGTCAGTAAACGCCGTAATAAAAAGCTCGATGGCGTGGAATGTCCCCATGACCTGCCGGCAATGGGCTTTCACGCCAGCGGCCAGAAGGGTTCTGAAGAAGGCGATGCCTTCATCTCGCAAGGGATCACACTCGTTGACGCTGATGAGGGTGGGCGGGAATTCAGCAACGTCTTCCTCGGTTGCGAAATAGGGCCATGCCAGCGGGTTTTTGGCCTCCAGATGCTCAATGCCGTAGGCCATCGCTCCGTGGTTGTTGTTCACCGAGATAAAGATACCCGCGTTCTCGGTTGTGGAGGGCAGCTCGGCCCGAGGCCATTTCCCGGAGATATACGGGCACAGAGCATACAGGCCGGCCACCGCGTCAGGATGGCCGTCCTTGATCAACTTCATCGTTGTGGCAATGCTCAGATTGCCACCGCCGCTCTCTCCCGACAGGACAATATGGCGAGGATCGATATTTAGGGCTCTCGCGTGTTCAACGATCCAGTGAAAGCCTGACACGCAGTCATTTAAACCTGCAGGAAAGGGCTCGACCTCAGGTGCTGAGGAGGGACGGAGTGCATTGCGAAAATCCACCATCACCACGCACAGGTTCTGGTGGGCGAGAAGCCGCGCCCAGGTTTGATAGCAACCCCGAAAGCACGACGCTGTCATCATCCCACCGCCATGCATGTAATAGATGCAGGGCAACGTTTCATCCGTATCCGGGCGGAAACTTTGCAGTTTGATGGTATTGCCGTCGGGCGCGGAGCGAATGTCGTGGGTTTCAATCCGTAGCCCTTCTCGGCTCGCGATACGCTCGTTGTCCATCAGATCCATGAGAGCGTAGGTCTGTTCTTCGCGGGCGACGGCCTCTGGGCGAGAGGTAATCTCGATCAACGCCTCGCGGGACGTCACGTCGAAATTTTTAGACCTGGTCTTGCTGAGATTTTCCAGTACGGCAACGCATCGAGGATCGAGTCGCTGGTCTTCCTGATACTGCGTGGTCATAGCTACCTTCTTTTTTTGGTTTAAAAGCAAGCGGGAGTGTATAACTGAGCCGACTGGATCTCGACTGTTTTCAACCGTGGCACTTTGGTCGCTTCACTGAGTAACATCTTCAAGAGCGACTGGCGGTTAACCGGCGGCGGGGTATAACGTATAGGTTTGATCTTACATACCGTTCTTGCGGAGACGTCAACGGCTTGGAATCATGCTGATTTGGAGCACGAACGGTGGTTTAGCGAGGTAATCATGGGCAACAGCACACATACGTACACACAGGACTCGCGCAACGACGATATCTTGATCAATATCAATGGCGAGCTGGTGCACCGCTCTCAGGCGGTTGTGTCGGTCTTCGACAGCGGCTTTATTCTCGGTGACGGAATCTGGGAAGGGTTGCGGGTACATCGTGGCA
>CBFHQV010000050.1:0-16799 GCA_965658055.1 Luminiphilus sp.
TAAACCTTACGAGAGGCTATCACAGCAACGAAAAACTATCGATAGAGCGCGAATCGTTAAGCTTGGGACCAGTTGCTAGTGAGTGCGGGCTCGGTGAGTAGGTAACCCGACTGGGCGCTGCGGCCATTGCGGCTGGGCTGAGACTAGGGCCTACCGTCAGCCGCGTTTCTGCTTGTCAGTAGAAAAAATACCACCCTGTTAGGGTTTCAGGATAAAAATGAAGCGGAGGACCTTCACCGTGAGCATCGCGCACAAGATATTTTACTCAGGTCTGATGACTTTCTCGCTGCAGATGGTCGCAGAGGCGCAAGATTTAAAAGACGATGCCACAGCGCTAACGTCTGCGGAAATTCGCGTCACCTTTGATAACGTGATCGACAATGCAGAGGTGCTCGATAGCCCGGGTGTCAGTGCCGAGACCTACTGGCGCGCCTCAGGTAAGTTTGAAACACGGTGGTCGAGTAGCCAGAAAAGCGGCGAGGCCAAGGGGCTATGGCGAGTGCAGGACAATCGGCGCTGCGTGAAGTTGGAAGACCCGCAACCGTTAACGGGAGCGGGGGGCGAGCCAGCTGAATCCGCCGTGTGGCGATGCGGCGCGATTTTGAGCCTACCCGATGGCAGGTTGCTATCGCTGAACCCCGATGGTTCCCTGCATGGGGTCCACAGACTGACCCCGATGCCATAATCAGGTTTATGCTCTCGCTGAAGCTTAATCGATTTGTGATACGCGAATACCCAAGGCCTATTTTGCTTTCAATTCGCGGCGGGGAAGTAACCACTAGACCAACCTAAGAAGCCCAGCCAGGTGTCGGGCTTTTTTTATAGTGTGAAATGGTGGGCCCAGTAGGGTGAGATGGGGTTTCGAGAAGCAACGCTTCGAGCCAGCGAACGCCCAAGCGCCCTGCGCGAGGGCTGGGATAGTCCACTGAGGTCCAGCGCGAACGTAGCAAAGCGGAGTGAAGTGGTGGGCCCAGTAGGACTTGAACCTACGACCAATCGATTATGAGTCGACTGCTCTAACCAACTGAGCTATGGGCCCCAGAAGGGCGCGTAGTCTACCAGAAGCCGGGACCGGATAAAGCGCACATTGAGCAGGGTTTTTGCGCGCATTTCGTTACACTCCAGCCCTTAATCCCTCACTTAAGCCTGACGATCGCCGATTCAGCATCGGGTATATCGACCGACCGGACTCAGCTATGACCGAAACAACCCCACCCCAGAACTTCGATCGAGGCGGCCGCGAAACCGATAAGGCGCGCGGTGTTGCCGAGGCGGATGAGCTGACAGCCATTGCCGCTAATGCGGACAGCCACAAAATTCCGCGCTGGCTTTTGGCAGAGTTGCGCTCGGACCACGCGGGGGAGGCCGGCGCGGTCATGATATATCAGGGCATATTGGCGGCATCGAGAGACTCTGGTGTGAGGCAATTTGCCCGTCATCATTTGGAGACCGAACTTGAACATCTGGGGTTAATGGAGCAGCTGTTACCGGCATCTTCACGCACCGCGTTACTACCCGTGTGGCGTGTAATGGGCTGGCTGACGGGTGCCTTGCCGGCACTCTTTGGGGCCAATGCCGTCTACGCCACCATCGATGCGGTGGAAACCTTCGTCGACCACCACTATCAGGAGCAGATTGACCGATTGGCACCGGATGGCGAATTTGCCGATCTGCGAGAGCTGCTACTAAAGTGTCAGCAAGATGAAATTGCCCATAGGGACGAAGCTCGGCATCTCACCGAAGGCCGACCCGGTGTGGTGCTCTCAAGCTGGCAATGGATTGTTGGTACGGGATCTTCGGCGGCAGTCGTGTTGGCCAGACGGTTCTAGACCCTGGTGTTAACAACCTTGCGGGGAGTCCCCCACGGGTGCGGGGCCTCGGAACCAACGTAACGGTTTTTCCTGTTTATCGCGACTTGAAGGCCTTAAACGCACTGAGGTGGTTCAATGTGACGTACGTTAACCACACCGTTCACGGCGCGCAGATTACTCATCAGCTCTTCACTGGGTTCGCTCTCGAGGTCGATCAAGTTGTACGCGATATCGCCGCGACTTTTGTTCAGAAGATCGATCACGTTGATATCACTATCACCGATCAAGGTAAGAATGTTACTCAACATCCCCGGGCTGTTGCGGTTGGTAATTGCAATTCTCGCGCCCGTGGTTCTCTCAAGCTCAATGGCCGGGAAGTTCACCGAGTTGCGGATGTTGCCGTGCTCAAGGAAGGCTTTGATCTGGTCGGCGGCCATCATCGCGCAGTTTTCTTCGGCTTCGGCAGTGCTGGCGCCAATATGGGGCATCAAGATAGCGTCTTTGCGCTGGCGTAACAGCGGGTGCGGGAAGTCCGTGACATAGCAGCGCAACTTTTTGGCGTCGAGTGCGGCGACAACGTCATCGGTGGCGACAATTTCCTCGCGCGCGAAGTTCAACAAACAGGCATCCGCCTTGAAGTATTTCAGGCTTTCCGCATTGATCAAACCGCGCGTGCTATCGAGCATGGGAACATGAACGCTGATGAAGTCTGCCCGGCTGAACAGTGCCTGCATATTCTCCATACGCTGCACATCACTAGGCAGTCGCCAAGCGGCTTCTACAGACAGCGCCGGGTCATAGCCCACCACATCCATACCTAAATTGAGTCCGAGTCGTGCGATCAAGCTACCAATAGCACCCAGGCCCAGAACCCCCAGCGTTTTGCCGCGCAACTCGGCGCCCGCGAACCGTTTCTTCTCGGCCTCCAGCAGCGGCCCCATCGCTTCGGCGGATAGGCTGTCGTCAAGACTGCGCACAAAATCAATGCCGCCCAGAATATCTCTGGAAGCGAGCAGCATGCCGGCTGCAACAAGCTCTTTCACGGCGTTGGCGTTGGCGCCTGGGGTGTTGAACACCGGAATGCCGTGCTCGGTACAGTAGTCGAGCGGAATGTTATTTACCCCTGCGCCGGCACGCGCAATGGCTGTGACAGAGTCGAGAATTTCGTCGGCCTGTAGCTTGTGGCTTCTGAGCAGCAGCGCATCGGGGTGTCCAATATCACTCCCTACCTCGTAGCACTGGCGGTTAAACCGGTCGAGACCTTTCACGGAAATAGTGTTGTAGGTGCGTACTTTAAACACGTGTGCTTGATACTCCAATCAAAAGCGCCACGGCGCCGCTGCGCCAAGGCAAATCAAAATTCTATGGGTTAAGGGTCGAGCAGTGCTTACGCCTGATCCCAACTTTCTCCGAGCGAGGCGTTAACGACGCCACCATCCACGGTCAGGGTTTCACCGACCACGTAATCCCCCGATCGTGCGGCTAGGTAGATTGCCGCCGCCGCCATGTCTTCATCGTAACCAATGCGTTTGCTGGGTATCGCCGAGCCCACCTCGTTACCAAAATCGCGAGCGGCTTTATTCATGTCCGAGGCAAAGGCGCCCGGGGCAATTGCTGTCACGTTCACGTTATCCTTGATTAGCCGTGCGGACATGCGCCGCGTGAGCTGAATGACCGCTGCCTTGGACGCTTGGTAACTATAGGTCTCCCAAGGGTTGATTCGCAGACCGTCGATTGACGCAATATTGATGACCTTGCCCGGCTGGGCGGCGCTGGCAGCTGCTTTCAGTGGACCATGCAAAGCTTGGGTGAGGAAGAACAGCGATTTTACGTTGAGGTCCATTACCTTATCCCAGCCCGATTCAGGAAAGGTTTCAAAATCTGCACCCCAGGCCGCGCCCGCATTGTTGACCAGTATATCGAGCTTGGATTCTTTGTCACTGTAGGCAGCAGCGAGGCCTCGACAGCCTTCTACCGTGGAGACATCCGCCGCTAAAGAAACACACTGGTCCCCAAGCTCGGCCGCAACCGCATCACACACCTCTGCCTTTCGCGACGAGATATAGACCTTGGCACCCTGGGCAATAAACCCTTTTGCAATCATCAGCCCAATACCGCGAGAGCCGCCCGTGATAAGCGCGGTTCGTCCGGCGAGAGAAAACAGACTGCTGGTGTCCATAGGAAGATCCTCGGGTTGCTCAGAGAAAGGGCGCTAACCATACCGTCAGGCGACAGTTATGCCAAGTGTCTGGCGAGCCAATGGGGTGATTTCAGGTCTTCAGTTGTTGAACGCCGGGGGGTACAGTGAGCAAACAACATATGTTAATAACCTGCGGGACTACTGACTATACGGAGAGCCCATGACGGGCACGGCGGTATTCGATCAGGTCACGGCAGGCCTGTCCGCCTGAGACTCGAAGATGACAGGCCGGAGCTGTCCAGCGAAGCCGCTAGCAGTCCCGCGCCGATGGCGGCAGTCCAAGGACAGGGTGTGAAGGGGGGAGCATGAGCGAGCAAGAACAACCCACGCAAGAAGAACTCGCGGCGCGGCTCAGGGTCGTGTCCCGTCTTGCGGGCGTAGGGAAATTATCAGCCGGTGCGGCCCATGAGATTAATCAGCCGCTCAATGTGATTAGGATGGCGGCCTACAACCTGCGTCGATCGATTGAGAAGGGCACTCTGGAGACCGAGCCCGCTCTCGCCAAGCTGCAGCGCATTGATGAACAGATCGATCGTGCCGCTCGATTGGTCGGAGGCATGAAGGCGTTTTCACCCACGAGTAAGCAGGATCACAGCACCATCAATCCCTCCGAGGCAGGGGCCACCGCTCTCGAGTTACTGGCCAAGCGATTCAGCGCTGCTGAAGTCGCGCTGGAATACCACCCAACCGATAAAAAGGTGGCGCTGCAGTCACCGCCAACCGCCATCCAGGAGGTGGTTGCTCATGTGGTCGACAATACACTCGAGGCCTATGGTCCGGCGGCAGAGGTCGACCCGTTTTCTAGCGACACGTCAGTCACCGAGCGAAAGCTTAGGATTAGCGAAGTCGTAATCGATCGCCGCTTTACCTTGTGTTTTGAAGACGGCGCCGGCGGCATGGAGGCTGAATTCCTTGCCAAGGCGGCTGATCCGTTTGTTACCACCGATGAGACAGCGGGTCATGCCGGTCTCGGCCTGACGATTTGCCGGGACCTGATCACCAGTATGGATGGAGAGTTTCTTCTCGAGCCCGTAGCGGATGGCCTGCGAGTGACGGTCAGTCTGCCAGTCACTCAGGCCCCGGCTGGCTAAACCCGTCCTCCAGCAGACCCGAGACCGAAACCTTAACCCGTTACTTGGTTAACGCCAGCATGTACTTGGCCACCTCTAGGCGCATGGCCTCCGAGATGTGATCCTGCGGTGGCATGGTGGGGAAATCCGGACGCTTTTTCTCGGGGGCTGCGATGTATTCGGCAATTGCCGTGGCGTCGCTGCCGTATTGCGCTTTAATCGCCATCACCGGCGGACCAATCATCCGAATATTGTAGGTGTGACATCCTGCGCAGATACCCTGATAAACCAGCTTGGCGCCATCGGCATCCACGGTAATGACGCGCGGGGCAGCGGGCTCAGGCAGCATCTTGGTGCTGATGTCGCGGGTGGTACCCGCAAGGGTCGGCTTATCCCCCACGGCGTCGGCGGCAGTGACCGTTGGGCTATCACAATCGGTCCAGTCCCCCAGGCCAAAGGTTCGGTAGGCATCCCGCCGACTGACACAACTTCCGCGCTCGGCATCAGCCGCGCCTTTATAGGCCAGGATGTCAGGACCGGTGGTCGAGAGCTGCGTCAGCATGAGGGCCTTAACATCCGTCACAGGGTCATTGCCGTTGTTGAACATCACGTTATCGCGAATTTGTACGCGATCGGGATTGGGATCCGAGTCAGGGTCGCCGGCGACGTCGGTCGCAAAGTCTTGACTGGTAACAATAATGCCGGCGGTATTGTTTCCAGTAATGATGTTGTCTTCGATAATGACGTCATCGCCTGCCAGAATCAGCATGCCAGTACCCGCCGGGATGTTGGAAACCAGCGAGCCCGGAATGGCAAAGTTTGGCGTGTTGTTGTCAATGACCGTATTGCGGCGAATGATGGCGTCATTGGAAGTTTTGATCGGTAGCCCCGGGGTAATGAATACCAGAATGCCGCCGGTGTTGTTGTGCGCGATATTACCCTCGACCAGGGCGTGACGGCTGTTCTCGATTTCAATGCCGGCCACATTGTCGAATACCCGGTTATTGCGCACATCGATGTGGTCACACATCCCCACGTAGATAGCGGCGTCTTCAATACCGCTGAGCACGTTGTTCTCGATCAGCCCATTCTCGCCGAACTCGGGGAAAATGCCGTAAACACCAGTATCAATAATCCAGTTATTGCGGATCGAAAAGTTGTTTCCCGCCTGCCCCATAATGGCGTTGCCCTTGTAGTTCGTGATTTTGAACCACTCGACGGAAAAACCGTTACCCGAATACAAAATGGCATCGTTGAGCTGCTTATCGCCTTCGAGATTGGGCCATTCACCTTCCTCGACGACACCCTTCAGAGTGATGTCATCTTTATCGACGTATACGGTCTCCCGATAGGTCCCGGGATAGACCAATATGGTGTCACCGGCTGACGCTGCTTTTACCGAGGCCTGGATTGAATCGCCCTCGCGTACCTCGTGAATGGCGGCCTGACTAAGTGGCGCCAGAACCAGCAAGCATCCCACAAGCCAGGAAGGGAGAAGTGCGGATCGGAAAATGTTGTTGGGCTTCATGGGCATGCCTCTTTTGTAGTAACCGGTTGCATTAATCTCTGATACGGGCTGTGGCCATCACAGCACCCGCTGAACCGGCTTCGCTGTTTGTTGTCTGGGTGGCGCGACCGGGCGCCAAGCCAGAGGGTAGTGTAACCGGTATTTCAGGCATAAATGACTGATCGGTAAGGGCGCCTAAAAAGTCCACCACCCGATCCAGCTCTTGATCCGTCAGCTGTGGATCCCAAATATGCCAATGGAGCTTTAAATCTTCGCCTTCGGGCACCGCATGGCCTCTACCGCCGGTGTAGAAAGCGACGGTTTCACGCAGGGTGTCGAAATTGCCCGCGTGCATGTAGGGCTTGGTCAATACCACATTGCGCAGGCTGGGGACCCGAAAACCTGCTCGCTGACTCGGGTCGCCGCTGGCTGCGGCGGCACCGGGATCAAGAGGGCGACCATCCCTTTCAGGGACGCCGAGCACAGCAATCTGTTGATTGGTAAACAGGGGCGGGGTATGACACTCAGCACAACGCGCTACGAACGAGCGAAAGACATTGAGTCCCTCGATTTCGGGTTCCGTTAACGCACTGTGCACCCCGTGGGCATAGAGATCGTAGCGGCTGTTGAGCGAAATCAGGGAGCTTTCAAAGGCAACCAGTGCCGTATAAATGCGATCGAGGGTGATTTCACCGTCACTTTCCGCTCCGCCATAGGTCTCGGCAAAGAGTGCCGGGTAGTGATCGTTTTCTGACAGTTTTTGGACGAGTGATTCCGGGCTTCCCGCCATTTCATCGTCTGCATACAGAGGTCCCAGCATTTGTTCTTCGAGCGAACGCTTGCTGCCGTCCCACAACAGCTTTTCCAAAAAAGCGACATTCCACAAAGAGGGGGCGGAGCGTTTGATCGGCTCGCCGGTGGCGCCAATGCTTTGGGCGAGTCCGTCGCTAAAGCCCAGCGCTGGGTCATGACAGCTCGAGCAGGCGATATCGCTATTGCCAGAAAGCAGTGGATCGAAAAACAGATAGCGGCCCAGGTCAATTTGCGCGGGGGTAAAGCCGTCACGCACTGCCGGTAACCCTGTTCTGAGCCCGCCTACCCCGCGATCGTACAGCGAGCCGTAATTGAGGTATTGGCTGTAGAGCCGGCATCGGCCCGACTCGTCCAGCCGCAGGGCAGGAGGGCAGTGCGTCGAAAGCTCAAAGTGCTCGTTCGCATCCGAGGCCCACAGTGGTCCTCCCAACACAAGTAGTAGCAGTAAAGCGCCAAGCTGCTGCATGATCAGTCGTTGACGGATAGCGTCGCTTGATAGCTGGCAATCGAGATCACCACGTCTTCAGGAATGGCGGGGGCGAGTCGGTGCATCTGTGCTCCCCATGGATCATCGGGGTGCGTGCCGCGGCGCCCAGCACGGAAGTGCTCGTACTGGCTTACCAAGTACCAGTCGTTGACTCCGGCGAGGGCCGGTGCCGATAGCGCTGCATTGCCCAGCCCGTCCGATCCGTGGCAGGCGGCGCATAAATTTAAGTGATAATCCTTGCCCAGTTTGAGATCTCCGCTGAGGGTGGCGGACACCGGTAGCGCTGGGAGTTCATCGACATAATTGGCCAGTAAGGTAATGTCATCGTCAGAGAGCTTGGCACTGGCTGCTGCCATGATTTGGCCATGGGTATCTTCGGGGTGGTTTCCCCGCAAGCCATCGCGAAAATAGGTCAGCTGCCGTTCGACATACCAAGGAGCGAGGGTGGTCAGAGATGGCGCCCTGAGCTGGGGATTACCCGAGCCGTTGCCGTTGTGGCATTGACTGCATTGCCTGCTGTACAGCGCCGCGCCCGGATGCCCTGAATTCACAGTGTCCACTGCCACCACCTGAGGGGCGGCGCTTGCACCCGCATCAGCCGTGGTCGAGCTATCACCATCGCAGCCAATAAGCACGCCGCTCAGGCCAAGCCCCAGCATCGCGACTGATAGTCGGGTGAGTGGAGTACGCCTTCTCCGGCATTCTTTTTCCGGGATCGGGGCGGCTTGATCACGCATGCTGAAAACCCTTTTTCGGTGTGTCGTGTTAGAAGCGGTAAATGCCTTCAACACCCCATGTTAGCGGATCCTGGATGCGAAAAATGGGGGTGCCGAAAACAGCTACCGTGGTCTGGCTGATACCACCGATGCGGTTGTCATCCAGTAAGTTCCGACCCCACAGAGCGACTTCCCAGGTTTCATCGGGATTAGTCCAGGACAAGCGGGCGTTGAGTTGGGTGCTGTCATCCAAATACCCCTCTATTCGCTCGTAGTCTGGGTTGTAGTTGGCGTCACCACTATCCCGGGTGTTTTCGCCAAAGATATATTCGGCTCGCAGCAGCATTTGACCGCCCGCAACCTGAGGCTGCCAATCCATGGTTAGGGTGTAGTTGGTTGCGGTGTTGCCCGAAGAGTCAAACTGGGTCAGTTTACCGACCGCGTTATAAAACTCCGCTGACCGGGTTTCTTCTTCTCGATAGGTGGTCAGTGCGCTAAGCAACAAACTCTCGGTGACTAACCAGTTAAGCGTCACCTCGACCCCTTGCACACTGCTATCCACGTTGATAACGGTCGGGATCGCGTTGTCCTGCCCCGGTGGTTTGGTTTCTACCGAGCGCTGTCGTCCTTCCACTTCGAGGTCAAAGAAGGAGAGTTCGACTTGCAGCCGGTCGGTGAAGAAGTCGCCCTTGATCCCCAGTTCAAATTGCTCCGACTCTTCGGGCTGCAGAGGATTTTGGCTCGTTTTGATCGCCAGAGAGTCAAAGCCTCCGGCCTTGTAACCCGTCGAGAAGGATGCGTAGGTCAGCAGCGTGTCTGTCAAGCGGTAGGTGCCCACAAGACGTCCCGTTAATTTGCTCCAGCTGTCACTGGCTTCCCAGGGGGTCGTCTGCGCCGAGGCATACTCACCCCTAGCATCGGTGAAGATCTGACTGGTGACTCCCGGGCGAAGCGCGTCGAGAGAGGTGTTCGGAATCAACCAGCTAAAGTCTTTGTTGTCCTCGCTGTAGCGTAAACCGGCGATCAGGCTCAGGCGATCCGAAAAGCTGTATTCAATGTCGCCGTAAATCCCGTAGTTCTCGAATTCGCCTTCATTAATGATGGCTTCATTCCAGACCTCGCCCGCGAGCGATGGCCCGTAGAGCATTGGCTCACCGAGTGCGCCAGAAATCAGCTCGTAATACAAATCACCAGAGGATGCGACCTGCTCTTCGGTGAGCGGGATGCCCAACGCGCTCAGCGTCGCGGCGTACTCATCCGCATTCCAGATGTGATCAAGACTGAGACCGAAGGACGAATTGAGATCCTGGGTCACGAGTCGAGCTATGGAGTCAGCGAGGGCATTGGCATCGGTACGCTGGAAGGTATTCTCAAGACTGTATGTGGCACCCATTACAGCGTTGATACGATCGGTATTAAGGTTAAATTGCAGCTCGGCGTAGAAGATATCCGAATCTTCGATGTTGTTGGTGTCGAAGTAGCGTGTGGGATCCGCGGTGCCGTCTTCATCCTGGCGATTGGTTGTTTCAAAGTCGCGATAGTTGACGATCGTGGTCATCGACCATTCGTTACTCAGGGTCTGAAACCATTTCCCGGTAATGCCATACATATCCCGGGTTTCTTCGCCGTTGATCACGTCGTTGGCGTAATAACCGCTGTAGGGGTCCTGATTTAGGGAGTAAGGGCTGACGCCAATTGCCATACTTGGGGCCTGGTTAAAGTGATCGACATCGACTGCGAGTTGTAGTGCCGTGTCTTCCGACGGCTCCCAGCGCGCAGCGATACGGCCCGCCCAGTTGCTTTTTTCGCCGGCGTCAAACTTTGCTGACTCGACATTCTCGGAGATGCCGCTGCGTTGATTGGTCAAAAAATTGGCGCGAACCGCAAAGCTGTCGCTAACGGGCAAGTTGAACATGCCCTCAACTCTTAATAAGTCAAAATTGCCGGCTCGCAGACGCGCGAACCCTTCCGCTTCATTGCTCGGCGCATTGGGGATTAGGCTTACGACACCCGCTGCGGCGTTGCGTCCAAAAAGCGTTCCCTGCGGTCCCCGCAACACTTCCACACGCTCCATGTCCGCAAACGCTACGGTCGTTGCTGCTCGGGGAAGATAGGCGCCGTCATAAAAAGTCGCCACCGAAGGGTCACCGCCGGTTGAAATGTTGGGGCTGGATATGCCGCGAAGCGAGTAGCCTTGCTGAGTGAAGGTCTCACCCCCTGCATCGAAGCCCACGATGTATACATCAATATCCTGCAGGGTGAGTGCCCCGGTTTTTATAATGTCCCTCTGGGAGAAGGTCCCCATCGAAATAGGCACATCGATGGCCTGTTGCTGCCGCTTCTGCGCAGTTACGATGATTTCTTCCAGCAGCACGTCGGCGGTCTGTGCCGCGGCAGGTAAAGCGATCGCTGCGGTGATCCCGGCCGCGAGTAGTGTCGACTTAAAATGGGTGCTGGATTTCATGGCTGTCCCCTGATCGATGGCTGTCGTTGGTTTTGTTGTTGTCATTCTTGTTGTGATTGTTGTTCTTGATGCGACAAGTATGTGTGAACCTTTAAAAATCTCAACTGAAATTGGCGCTTAACAGTTACGTTTTCAGACGCTTACTCAGCGTGGCCATTTTGGCTTTTTCGAGTACAGTAGCGTCATTCGGGCTTTACCCTTTTTAATAACTGGGACAGTCGCGCCAAAAACAGCTTGCCTCGTAGCCTTAATTACCACATAGTTCTAGGGGTAATCACAGGGAGGTGGTTATGGAAGGAGGCGCTGCGGAAACGCGTGGCAACAGTTTATTAGGTACCAATTGGGGTCAGACGTTTGGCATTGCGCTGGTCGGGGGCGCAGCGGCCTTTGCGCTTGAGTACGTTCGGGTCGATCCTACCTTTGGTGTAGGGGTTGCACTCTGGCTATTTTTTCCCCTTGTCGTCTTATCGCTGTGTGGTGGCTTCGCCGCCATGGGTTCGGCAGCGGTGGCCGTCACCTTACAATACTCGTTAAGCGATCACGCGCTCTCTGCATTTGATGCCGCCATTTATCTGTTTACGGTTACCGCGTGTTGCCTCGTTGTTTGGCGCACGCGACAAATGCGTATTGTCGATGGGGTATTACTGTCTTGGGCGGCGGTAATTCCGGCCAATGTCATTTATCACCAAGCACTGTTTCAGTATGGATTGAATGCGGGGATTTTGGAGCTTTCCTCGGATCTCATGTCTCAGCTGATTCCGGCGATGCTGGCGCAGTGGTTGGCTATGAGGCCGTTTCCATTGGCCCCGTTATTCCCACGTTTATCCTCTACTATGGCAACGAAACCGTATGGCCTAGCGGTCGTTATCCGGCTACTACAACTGCCTATCGTCTTGCTTTTACTCCTCGCTAGCATTGAATTCGTTGCCACCCAGTCGCTTTACCAAAGGGTAGAGCTTGAGCGCTCTCTGGCCCTCCAACGTGCTCATAGTGTGATGGTGGTGGCAAAGTCCGTCCTAGAGGGCACGTCTTTTTCCCAACAAGACGCGCTTGAGGAGCAGGTGGTAGAGGAGCTTTTGCGGGCAATGGCGGTATCGGCGTCTTTTGTAGAAACGGGTTTAACACAAAAGGTAGACGAGGCGGCACAGCCCGAGTCGGATGCCACAGACAGAGAAAAATTAAGGACCGTAGATCTTGGTCCCTTTAAGAGCGGGTTGCGCATCGACCTGCTGTTTGATGCTTATGAAACTCCGCCAGTGGCTCAGCCAGCCATTGTAATCACGCCCTCGACTCAACAGCGCGACAGAAGCCCTATCGATTGGGTTTATCAGCGTGAGTGGGTGGTTGAGGAGCCTTTCACCCCGGATTTTCGTTCAGGCACCGTTAGGATTAGTGGTCAGGTAGCGAACCCCGTGACGGTCAACTATTGGGCCATGATGTGGGGCCTGCTGGCGACCTTTGTTCTTCTTGGAGGCTTACTAGGTATTTACCAAAGGTGGGTTCGTCGGGCTGGCGAATCAGTGCGCCAAAGTCTCCGTCAATTTGCCGCGTGGCAGCCGGGCGATAACATTGTGCTCTCGCTGCCGTTTGAGCGCGGACTAATTGATGACGTCGACTCGGTGCGAGATAACCTGCAAGGTCTTATCGATAAATTCAATTCGAATTACCATGAGCTGAATGCTTCTAATGCCCGGCGTGAGCAGTTGTTGAATCAACTGAAAACCATCTACTCGGCCATAAATGAACCGATTATCGTTGTCAGTCAGGGATTTCAGCTGAACGAGTCGTTAAGTAACCAGGCAGGTATTGATTGGGGGCGACGGCTTCAACCAGATTTAGCCCAGGTGAAGCGAGCGCTTTTCGCTGAAAAGCCGCAGAGCGCTGAAATCCGCCCTATGAGTAAGTTTGCAAGCATTCTGTTGGCGGAACTCCAGGAAGGGGTTTCACGAGATAAATCGGCGATTCGCTTGTGCAGCGAGACAGGCGAACAAACTGATTTCTATGTGTCTGTCGGTGCAATAAGCAAGAAGGAGAGTGACGGTTCGGCGGTCGAAAATTCTAGCGTAGAAGGCGATATTGTCATTCTGCTGAGTGATGTTTCTGAAAATATTGCTGCGCGAAAAGCGCTTGAGCACCAGTCTAAAATTACAGCGCTTGAGGATCTAGCGACAGGTATCGCTCATGAATTGAACCAACCCTTAAATATTATTCGGCTAGGGCTGGCAAATATTGAGCAGCGGGCAGCACGAAAAACTCTCGATGGCTCTGCGCTTGCTCACAAAATTGAGCGGCTCAATGAACAAGTAACGAGAATGGGTGTGTTAATTAAGGCGATGGGCGCCTACTCAGCCTTTGAAAACGCGAATCCGAAAGCGATCGATCCCTGCGTCATCTTGGCAGATGTGCTTGCCACGATGAACCATGATCTCGTTACGCACCACATAACCGTCGAGACTGTATGCGATGCCGGCAGCCATTGTGTTGTGGCCAACGACAAATACCTGGGGAGACTGTTCGCTGAGGTGCTCGGTAATGCCTCGGACGCTCTGAAAGCCGTAGATGTTGAAGTCCGAAAACTGTTTGTTCGCCAGTATACCGATAAGCACTACTGGATTGTGGAGATCGAGGACAGTGGTGAAGGTTTTATGGAGGAGGACGAGAATCGATTATTCGAGCCCTTTTATACGACTAGACAGGATGCGGAACATGCTGGTTTGGGCCTTACTACTGCGCGGCATATTGTGAGCGACCTGGGTGGGACAATTACAGTTGAGCGACGTGCACATCGAACTTTAGCTACGATAAGGTTGCCCATCGAATCAGCTAGCGCCTAGCCGGATTAATTGGTCGGGCCGCTTCAGGCCGAGCGGTGTTTATGCTCCCACGCCCAGGCGGTTGCCACAATCTTGTCGATCTCGGAGTGACGTGGCTGCCAACCGAGTTCCTCACGAGCGCGGGTGGCGTCGGCGACTAGCCTCGCCGGATCGCCCTCCCGGCGTTGGCCCATGCGATGAGGTATCGGTTGGCCGACAATATCCTCGCAGGCGGCGAAGACTTCCTTTACCGAAAAACCAACGCCGTTACCCAAGTTGAAGGCATTGAATTGAGGGCCTTCCAGAGGCTGTTGTTCCAGGGCGTTCATGGCGCGAAGATGCGCATCCGCCAAATCTTGCACGTGTATGTAATCTCTTATGCAGGTGCCATCAGGGGTCGGATAATCGTCACCAAAAATAGTCAGCGGCTGACCGGCGCCTGATGCTGCTTTTAATGCATTCGGGATAAGGTGGGTTTCAGGATCGTGATCTTCCCCAAGGGACGCATCTTCGGCGGCTCCCGCGGCATTGAAGTAGCGTAAACAGACAGCTGCCAGTGGCGACGCTTCGCAGGTCGCTTGTAGCAAATTCTCTACCGTCAGTTTGGTTTGGCCATAGACATTGATCGGTACCTTTGGGTGGTCTTCTGTAATCCGGTCGGTGAGCGGGTTGCCATAGATCGCCGCAGTCGATGAAAACACCACGCGGTGCCAGCCGTTCTCCAGCGCGACCTCGAGAAGATTGGCTGTTCCGGTGACGTTATTTTGATAATAGGTAACGGGCGACTTCGCCGATTCGCCGACCAGCGACTTGGCGGCGAAGTGAAAGATGCCGTCGATCTCAAGGCCGCGCAGTGCAGCCCGCAGCGCTGAGGGGTTGCGCAGGTCTGCGTCTAGGACCGTTTGTCCCTGGGTTGCCCAGCGGTGTCCGGTGGAGAAGTTGTCGAGAATCGTCGCGGTGTGGCCCTGCTCCAGAAGCGCGCGCACCGTATGGGATCCTACGTAACCCGCGCCTCCGGTTACCAGATAATGCATGCTTGAATCGCCTTATGAGATCGATGGCGATGAGCGCAGGCACCGCCAGTAGTGAAGCACATCATCCCCGGTGCATCGCGCAAACCCAGACGAGCTGCTAGTCGTCGAGGAAGCTACGCAGATAATCCGATCGCGTGGGGTGGCGCAACTTGCGTAGCGCTTTAGCTTCGATCTGACGGATACGCTCCCGGGTCACGTCAAACTGCTTACCCACTTCTTCAAGGGTGTGGTCGGTGTTCATGCCGATACCGAAACGCATTCGCAGGACCTTGGCTTCTCGGGCGGTCAATCCCGCCAGCACGTCTTGCGTAGCCTCGGTCAACCCCTCTTCAGTGGCTGAATCCACGGGGCTAGCAATAGTGACGTCTTCGATGAAGTCTCCCAAATGTGAGTCTTCGTCGTCGCCGATGGGAGTCTCCATGGAGATGGGTTCCTTGGCGATCTTGAGTACTTTGCGCACTTTGTCTTCCGGCATGTCCATGCGCTCACCCAACTCTTCGGGGGTTGGCTCGCGTCCCATCTCCTGCAACATTTGACGCGAAATTCGGTTCAGCTTGTTGATGGTTTCAATCATGTGAACCGGGATACGAATGGTGCGAGCCTGGTCGGCAATAGACCGTGTGATGGCCTGTCGAATCCACCAAGTGGCGTAGGTCGAAAACTTGTAGCCCCGGCGGTACTCGAACTTGTCGACTGCCTTCATCAAACCGATGTTGCCTTCCTGAATCAGGTCGAGGAATTGCAGGCCGCGGTTGGTGTATTTTTTCGCAATCGAAATCACCAGGCGCAAGTTCGCTTCAACCATTTCTTTTTTGGCACGACGCGCGCGGGCTTCGCCCATGCTCATACGGCGATTGATCTCTTTAATCTCGGTGACCGATAGACCAATAGCCTGCTCGACATCGCCAATGCGTCGCTGCAGTCGTTGTAACTCTTCTTTGTGAAGATTGATGCGCGCGCCGATCTCTTTCTTGCGTGCAACGCGCGACACCCAGCGTGCGTCACTCTCGGAGCCAGCGAAGCTTTTGATAAATTCTTTGCGATCCATGCGGCACTCGCGCACGGCAATGCGCATGATTTCACGCTCCTGCGTACGAATGATCGCGAGAGCTTCCCGCGGCTCATCGATCAGCGGATCGAATACACGGGGTGTTAATTTGAAAAACTTGAACAGCTCGCCCAGCTTTTCCATTTCAGCGGCCGCGTTCTTGTGTTTATAGCCGCTGGCGGTAATGGCTTTTTCGGTCTTGGTGCACTGGCGCTTGAGAGCAGCAAACCGCTTCTTGGCTTCAACCGGATCTGGGCCAGTGTCGCCGCTGTCTTCATCGTCATCGCTCGCATTCTCTGCGGCCGCGTCTGCCATCTCCTGTGCCGAGGGGACGTGCTCAGCGGGATCGAGGTAGCCAATAAGAATATCGGCGAGCTTGCGCTCCTCTTTGGCGATGAGGTCGTATTCGTTACACAGTTTGCGCACGACGCCTGGGTAGTAGGCGAGGGCCGCCATGAGTTCGCGAATGCCTTCTTCGATGCGCTTGGCGATCACGATCTCGCCTTCGCGGGTGAGTAGTTCGACGGTTCCCATCTCGCGCATGTACATACGCACGGGGTCTGTGGTTCGGCCGGCTTCGTTCTCTACCGCAGCCAAGGCGGCGGCGGCTTCTGCCGCGGCAATCTCGTCTGCCGAACGATCCCCTTCAGTCAGGATCAGTTCGTCGGTGTCGGGCGCTTGCTCGAACACCTGAATACCCATGTCGTTGATCATCTGGATGATGTCTTCGACTTGATCGGGTTCGGAGATATCCTGAGGAAGATGGTCGTTTACCTCGGCGTAGGTGAGGTAACCCTGTTCTTTGCCTTTGGCAATAAGTGCTTTAAGACGCGACT
>CBFHQV010000051.1:0-16409 GCA_965658055.1 Luminiphilus sp.
ACACTCACTGGGGGCAACGATGGGTGAGAAGGCCGATACCGAGTGAAAGCGGCCCGGGTTTTTGAGGGCAATGGTCAGCGCGCCGTGCCCCCCCATGGAGTGGCCCATAATGCTGGTCTGCTCCGCCGCGATTGGCAGCTCCTGGTTCACCAGACTTGGAAGCTCTGTTAGGACATAGTCGTACATGCGGTAGTGCTGATTCCAGGGCGGCTGTGTGGCGTTCAGGTAGAAACCAGCCCCCAAGCCAAAGTCCCAGCCTCCATCTGGATCATCGGGAACGCCTTCGCCTCGAGGGCTTGTGTCGGGCGCAACCAGCGCCAAACCCAGCTCCGCTGCTTTTCGCTGCGCTCCCGCTTTGGCAACCATATTTTCGTCGGTGCACGTGAGGCCAGAAAGATAGTAGACCACAGGGACGGGGCCTCTCTGTGCCTGCGGCGGCAAGAATACCGAGAACACCATATCGCACTGCAGTGTGTCAGAGGAGTGCTTGTAGCGGCGCTGCTCGCCGCCGAAACAGCGCTGATTAGCGAGTAACTCCAGCATGATTAGAATACCACCACGGAGCGAATACTTTCGCCGCTGTGCATCAAATCGAAAGCCTTATTGATGTCCTGCAAAGGCATGGTGTGAGTAATCATGTCGTCTATATTTATCTTGCCCTCCATGTACCAATCGACAATTTTCGGCACATCAGTGCGGCCTCGAGCGCCGCCAAACGCGGTGCCGCGCCACGATCTGCCGGTGACCAGTTGGAAAGGCCGGGTGGAGATTTCCTGACCAGCGCCCGCGACTCCGATAATGCAGCTTTGGCCCCAGCCCTTGTGACAGCACTCGAGGGCTTGGCGCATCACGTTGACGTTACCGATGCATTCGAAACTGTAGTCGACCCCGCCACCCGTCATCTGGATGAGATGGTCAACGACGTTGTCAACCTCACTGGGATTAACAAAGTCGGTCATGCCGAAGTGTTTACCCAGCTTGGCTTTTTCGGGATTGAGGTCGATGCCGATAATGCGTGTCGCCCCGACCAAGCGCGCGCCCTGAATGACGTTCAAGCCAATACCACCCAGCCCGAAGACCGCAACGGTCGAGCCTGCCTCAACTTTCATGGTGAACGCTACCGCGCCAATCCCTGTCGTGACGCCGCAGCCGATGTAGCAAATTTTGTCGAAGGGCGCATCCTCGCGCACTTTGGCGACGGCTATCTCGGGCAGAACCGTAAAATTAGAAAAGGTAGAACAGCCCATGTAATGAAGCAGAGGTTCGCCGTCTAGGGAGAATCGACTGGTATTGTCGGGCATCACCCCCTTGCCCTGGGTTTCGCGTATCGCCTGACAGAGATTGGTTTTTGGGTGCAGACAGAAATCACACTCCCGACATTCCGGGGTGTAGAGAGGGATCACGTGATCTCCAGGTTTAACGCTGGTCACGCCGGCGCCGACTTCAACGACAACGCCGGCGCCTTCGTGGCCGAGAATAGCGGGGAAGGCGCCCTCCGGGTCATCCCCAGAGAGCGTGAAAGCATCGGTATGACATACACCGGTCGCCTTGATCTCGACCATGACCTCGCCCGCCTGGGGCCCCTGCAAATCGACCTCGGCAATTTCAAGGGGCTTTCCTGCTTGGAAAGCTACGGCAGCTTTGCTTTTCATATGTTTCTCCCGGCGCTGTTTAGATATGTTGGCGCCGGAACCGACGCCACTCATTTTGGTACGACCATGGCAGGTGTATGGTCCAGAGGTCAAGAGGTTATGAGTGAAGTGTTGGTCCGATGTCGAGACTAAGCTGGTCTTTTTTTTCGGGCACGAGGCGAACGCCCAGTCCCATCAGGCGAACGGGCAGGGCCTTTCTATCGAGGCCTTCCAAGACAAGCAGTTGGTAGTCTTCCTCCAAGAGCCGCGTGCCCATTTTTTCAACCGTCGTTGTCGAAAAGTCATTGAACTTGATTTTCACAAAGGCCTTTTGAACACGCTCGGCAACCCCGGCTCGGAGGATACGCGCTTCAAGCTCGTCCAAGAGTTTGGGGATGGGTTCCAAGCAATCGTCGCCGTTGGCCACATCGGTGGTGAATGTGGTTTCAACGCTCACCGATTTTCGCTCCCGTTCGGGGTTTACCGGCCGGTCGTCCCTGCCGTGGGCTCGCTCGTAAAGCGTGAGTCCGAATTTGCCCAGTAGCTGAGCCAGCTTGATTTGTTCCAGCTTGCGCAAGTCAGCACAGGTGTTTAGACCCATCGCTTGCAGCTTGCCGGCAGTTACACGACCCACTCCAGGGATATGCTTTACCTCTAGGGCCGCACTAAATCCATCAACGGCCTCGGGCGACACAACGGTGAGCCCATCCGGCTTATCCCAGTCTGATGCCACCTTGGCAATAAATTTGTTGATGGAGACCCCGGCGGATACGGTGATCTGCAGTTCACGCGCAATGTCTGCGCGAATCGCCTCCGCGATGCGTGTTGCACTGCCGTCAAACTTATCGTTATCGGTAACATCCAGATAGGCTTCATCCAGAGAGAGCGGCTCGATGAGTGAGGTATACCGATTGAAAATCTTGTGCATGTCTTTGGATACGGATCGATACTTCTCCATGTTCACCGGTCCAACCTGGAGTTTCGGACAAAGGCGAAGCGCGTGACTGGTGGGCATGGCTGAGCGGATGCCATAGGCCCGGGCAGGGTAGTTGCAGGTGGTTAAAACCCCTCTGCCGGTTGGGCTACCGCCAACGGCAAAGGGCACGTCACGTAGTGCAGGGTTGTCGCGCATTTCGATAGCCGCATAAAAGCAGTCGGCGTCGATATGGATGACCTTACGCAGGTCACTACGTGCGGTCGTAGGCAGGCTCACGAAGGTTTTATGCCACTGACGCCCCGGCCAGTACTGCGTCTACCTCGGCAGGCCATGCCTCAGTTCCCCGTTGGAACCTCATTGAAGGGAATGCCCTTATCGAGGCGCGGGTCTTGCGGTAATCCCAAAACCCGTTCAGCGATAATGTTCGTCATGATCTCATCGGTGCCCCCCGCAATGCGAAGTCCCGGAGCACCCATATAGGAGCGTTGCGCCAGTGAGCTGAGGAGATCATCCTCTGACCAAAGAACCCCGCTCTCTTCTAAAAGATCCATACAAAAAGAAGCGACCGCCTGAAGTTTTGGTGCACCCACCAACTTGCCGATGGAATTTTCGGGGCCGGGCAACTCCCCCCGGGAGAGAGCGGTAATTGCGCGATAGCCGTTGTATTCAAGGCCAGCCTCTAGCACGTGAAACTCTGCGATCTTTGCGCGTACCGCGCTGTCTTCGATAGCAGGCCTGCCGTTAATCTCTACGAGGCTGGCGATTTCCATGGCCAACTTAACATCAGCACCGGGGCCGCCGCCGCCAATGGCGAGACGTTCATTCATAAGAGTCGTCAGGGCCGCTGTCCAACCTTGTCCTACATCACCAAGTCGATAGTGGTCTGGAATGCGGACATCGGTGAAATAGACCTCATTAAAGTCGGAATCGCCTGTGAGCTGTTTGATCGGTTTTATCTCAATACCGGGCAGCTTCATGTCGACGATAAACATGGTCAGCCCCTTGTGTTTGGCAACCGTGGGGTCGGTCCGGGTTACGACGATACCGTAATCGGCATAGTGAGCCTGCGAAGTCCAAATTTTTTGACCATTGATAATCCAATCTTCACCATCCTTCTCTGCCTTTGTACGCAGCGCGGCGAGGTCAGAACCTCCCGCTGGCTCCGAAAAGAGCTGACACCAGATCTCTTCGCCGCTCGCCAGTTTGGGCAAGAAGTTTTCCTTGTGTTGGGGTTGAGCCCAGACCATAAGCGTTGGTGCAATCATGCCCTGGCCGATCACAAAAAAGCGGCTCGGGACGCTGTACTTATTCTCTTCCTGATCCCAGATAACCCGCTCGATAGGGCTGGCACCTCGCCCGCCGTATTCTTTATCCCAGCCAATACAGGCCCAACCTGCTTCGTATTTGCGCTTCTGCCAAAGCTTGGCGACTTCAAGAGGGGAGCGTCCTTCTCTGTCAGCGTCGGTCAGTTGATTCTCTTTCAGCCAGTTAGCGGCCTCGGATCGAAACGCGGCTTCCTGGGGTGTGTCGTTGAAGTCCATAACTCTCGTCCTAATTAAATCGCGTTACGCTGCAGCGCGCTGAAGCTGCAGAGCAGAGACAAGTCGGTCTTGCCAGTGCCGCTCAGAACCGATGGCAAGGCTCAGCAATTTTGCCCGTCGGTAATAAAATTGACAGTCAAACTCCCAGGTAAATCCCATGCCGCCATGGGTTTGAATATTTTCCTGAGCCGCATAGAGGGACGCCTGTGTCGAGGCAACGCGCGCGGTCGCTGCAGCCAGTGGCAGGCTGTCGCTGTCACTCGCCAGCGCCCAAACACCGTGATAGGCGTTGCTTCTTGCCAGAGTGTTTTTCACATACATCCCGGCGAGTTTGTGTTTGATGGCTTGGAAGGACCCAATGGCTCGTCCGAAGGCAAACCGCTGCTTGGCGTAATCACAGGCTTGTTCGAGCGCTTTATCGGCTATGCCCAGCTGTTCCCAAGCCATCAACACGGCGGCGCGATCAAGCAGATTCTCCAGGGCGGACCAGCTGATTTCTTGCTCGCCCAGCAATTCGGCCGGGGAGTCGTCAAAGTTGACTTTACCGTGCCCGCGGCTGGGGTCCAGGGTTTTAAGGGTCTCTCGCGCTACGGAGCTATCGCAGAGCTCAACGACGGCGAGGTGTACGTGCCCCGGGGAGGCCTTGCAAACGACGATAGCGAAATTGGCGATCATGGCATCCGCTATTGGGGCTTTAGTGCCTGTCACTAACTGCTGGTCGTAGCGGGATAATAGATTGTCTGCGGTCGCGCTTCCGGGGCGCTCAGCCAGTGCAAAGGTGCCTATGCTGTCACCTGAGGCGAGGCCGGGTAGCCATTTGTTTTTTTGCGCCGCATTGCCGAAGGCCATAATGGCCTCTGACGCCAGGAATACCGAGGATGAGAAGGGGATCGGTGCGACGGCGCGTCCCAATTCCTCCGCGATAATGGCTAACTCGTAGTAACCCAACCCCAGCCCGCCATACTCCTCGGGGATTGTCGTTGCAGTCCAGCCCATTTCCGCCACTTTTTGCCAGAGCTCTGGATCAAAATTTGCCTCGCCGTCCAGCACAGAACGCGCCACCGAGGGAGAACAATGTTGACCGAGAAAGCCTCTGGCTTGCTCTCGTAGCATCAGCTGCTCTTCGGAGAATTCGAAATTCATGCTTACCTCTATTGCGGAATTGGCAAGGGATGGTGAGAGCGAGGCTGCATGAACAGCCGATGCATCTAACCAATGAGTAATAGGGTTCGGTTATAACGGGAAAAGCGGCCTTGTTACAACCCGAACGGGCTTCAGGACGCCTTTTCTCTGTGCTTGGCAGCGAGCGACCTGACGGCGGTGCCCAGCGCCACCGTGTCTACGCCGACACCAATAAAATCCGCACCTGCGTCGACGCTTTTGTCAATGAGCGTCTCGCTCATGGTGAGGATGCCCGCGATCTTGCCCGCGGCTTTGATGGTTTTGATCGCAGCGACGCAGGTATCGTGAAGATCGGGATCGTTAGACTGTCCGATTTTTCCCATGGACGCGGCGAGATCCGAGGGTCCTAAAAATACCCCGTGCACGTGCTCGACGGCCAGGATGCTGTCCAGATTGTTGAGGGCTTCGGTTGTTTCAGCCTGAACAACAAGACAAATCTCATCGTTGGCCCGGTGCAAATAGTCAGGGACTTGATTCCAACGTGCCGCTCGCGCCAGGGAGGTGCCCACCCCGCGATGACCCACGGGCGGATAATAGAGGGCGTCTACGCAGGCCCTTGCTTCTTCGGCATTGTTAATCATAGGGATCACAAAGGACTGTACCCCCATCTCCAAAAATTTCTTTAACAGCGCGGGTTCGGCGCTAACCGGTCTGACCAGCGGCGCGACCGGATAGGGTTCAATGGCGCGCAGATGGGACATCACATCCGACAGTTCAAAAGGGGCATGTTCGTGATCAACGAGTAGCCAATCAAAGCCGGCGCCCGCAACTATCTCCGCGACGCTAGGATCGGGTAGGCCAAGCCAGCACCCCCACAGGGGGCTTCGGTCCTTAATGGCATTGAGAAAGCGATTCTTCGGAAGATCCATGGCTGCTCCTCAGGTAAAGTTGACGGCAATCGATCCAAGTGGCCCGTAGTCAGCAAGCATCTTGTCGCCGGCGCGGGCAACGACGGGGCGGGTGAAGGAACCGCTTAATATAAATTGACCTGGCTCCAGCCCAATGCCGTGATCAGCGAAGCGTTTGCAAACCCAGGATATGCCCTTGGCAGGATGGTCCTGAACGCCGGCAGCAAGCCCCGTCTCCTCGACTTCATCATTGAGGTAGAGAATCGCTCCCGTCCAGCGCATATCAAGGGTATTCGGATCGGCGCGCTGGTCTCCCACAATATAGCCGGCATTGGCGGCATTATCCGAGATCGTATCAAAGACTTTTCGGGTATACCCGGTCTCGGGATCGGTCCGATAGCTACGCGCAGCGATAAGCTCAAGGGCGGGTACAACGTAGTCGGTGGCGTCGATAACTTCATCCACTGACACGCTGGATCCAAACAGGGGTTTTTTCAGGACGAAGCCAAGTTCAACTTCAATACGTGGATCGCAGAACTTCGTCGCGTCGATGGTACATCCGGTGGTAAATGCCATGCTCTCGAGCAAGATGCCAAAATCGGGCGTAGTGATATTCATCGCCTGTTGCATGGCTCGTGACGTTAGGCCGATTTTGTATCCGGTGATGCGGTCACCCTCAGCGATTTTTCGATCGACCCAGGCGCGTTGAACGGCATACGCGTCGTCCATGGTCATGTCGGGATAGCTCAACGTCAGCGGCTTGATTTGCACACAATTGCGCTCCGCATCAAAAAGTGCATTGGCCGCTTTATCAATCTGTGTTTTATCGAGCATCGTGATCAAAAATTTCGGAAGTTGAATTTAACGTCATCGATTTCCCGCATTTCGAACGATAAGGTGAGCGGGCTGTTTTCCAGCACGGCAGCGAGGTGGTTCTTGAGTACTTCAAAAATTGCCTCTCCAGCAAGTCGCCTGTCATCGATACTCCTGCCCTTGCCGACGTTCATGGCCAAATGAAGGAATGAGAGATCAGGGTCTCCCTGTGCCACGCGTTGGTGGGACGCACAGTAGGCGCGAGCACGCAGGCCAGCCTCGGGAAACAGCCCCGTATTGATCGCTGCGGCGCTCAGCACCTCCAGAAGCTCCGGGATATCGACGCCCCTTGCTTCCAGATTATTTGCGTATTCGACAATGATATGGGGCATTGGCAGCTACTCGGGTCCTAAACGGGAAAGACAGCGTTGATTTGACCGGTACCCGAGCTGCCGAAGTAGGGAGTAAGTACCTCAACTCGCTCCCGGTAAGCATCCCAGCCCAGCGCTCCCATCAGCATGGCGGTGTCGTGCATAAAACCCTCGCCGTGACACTTATCGGCATACTCGGGCAGCATGGCAATAAATTCCTGCCATTCCCCTTGTTCCCACATTCGCACCACCTCGCGATCCATGTGTTCAAGCAGAGGGGACCAAACTTTATGAAGAAAATGCTCGGAGACGCCATTTTGGGCGAAGCGATGCGAGAGCGAGCCCGAGGCGAAGATGGCTACCTTGCCATCATAGTCACGTTCTATCGCACTTCGCACAGCCGCCCCCAGCCGACCGCTGTCAGCCAGATCATGTACCTGACACATGGCAGAGATAGAGACCACCTTGAAATGTCTGTCCTCATTCATGTAGCGCATTGGCACCAGCGTGCCGTACTCAAGCGCGAGAGTGGTATCGGCGTGCGCTCGCGCATGGATGCCCGCAGCGACACATTCGTTTGCGATGATCTCGCCAAGTGCCGTGTTACCGTCGTACTCATAGGGCATATTCTTGATGAAGTGAGGCAGCTCGTTGCTGGTGTAGATTCCTTTGAAGTGCGACGCGTTGTTAATGTGATAACCCGAGTTCACGAGCCAGTGGGTGTCAAAGACCACGATGGTGTCGACGCCCAGCGCTCGACAGCGGCGAGAGATCTCGTAGTGACCGTCAATAGCGGCCTGACGACATCCTTTATGGGGGCCATCTAATTCCGATAGGTACATAGATGGCACGTGTGTAATTTTTGCTGCGAATGCGAGCTGCCCCATAGCGACGATGCTCCCTAGTGGTTAGGCGCCGATGACTGGAACGGTATGAGAGTCGTGAGCGATACACACATTTTTCGTTTCCATGTAAAAGTCAAAGCTGTAGTCGCCGCCATCCCGTCCAATCCCGCTCATTTTCATTCCCCCAAAAGGCGAGGGTAAGTTTCGATTGTTCTCCGAGTTCACCCACAGCATACCCGCTTCCACCCGTTGCGCCAGTCGCATGGAGCGACCGGTATCCTTGGTCCAGATGTATGCGGCCAGCCCGTAGGCAGTATCATTGGCTAGCTGGATCGCTTCTTCCTCGGTATCGAACCCGATTGCCGTCAGGACTGGACCAAAGATCTCCTCCTGAGCAATGCGCATGGTGTTGTCTGCATCCACGAAGAGGGTGGGGGCGACGTAGTTGCCCGATGACAGATCCTCGGGGCGATACCCGCCGGCGGCTATCGTGGCGCCCGCATCCCGGGCGAGGGCCATGTAGCTCATCACTTTGTCGAAATGACCGCGATGTATCAGCGGGCCGACTTCAGTCTCGGGATCCAGAGGATGGCCGACCTTCAGTTTGCCAATCCGCTCGATCAGTGCGGCCAAGAATTTTTCTTTGAGAGAATTCTGTATGAGCAGCCGAGAGCTCGAGGTGCAGCGCTGTCCGTTGAGGCTGTAGATCATAAAAACGACGGCATTGAGGGCCCGCTCAAAATCGGCATCGTCGAAAACGATAACGGGATTTTTTCCGCCTAACTCCAGATGCACCCGTTTAAGTGTCGCCGCACCCTGCGAGATAATCTGACTCCCGGTTGAGGTCTCACCGACCAGCGCGACCGCTTTGATAGCGGGATGTTCGCACAGTCGTTTACCCACGATCTCGCCAAAACCATGCACCATATTCCATACGCCGGGTGGGAAGCCGGCACGCTCACTGATTTCCGCCAGCAGCGTGGCGGACAAGGGGCTCAATTCCGCAGGCTTGTGAACGATGGTGCATCCAGCGGCCAGGGCAGGGGCTATCTTCCAGGTCGCGAGCATAAAGGGAGTATTCCAGGGCGTGATAATGCCGACAGGGCCAATCGGTTGTCTCAGGGTGTAGTTTGTGTGGTCGGGTTGAAACAACGATAAGCCGTTTCGCGCCTCGGGCGCCTTGTCGGCAAAAAACCGGAAGTTGGCCGCGCCACGCACAGCCGCCTGCTTCATAAAGCGGATGGCTTGGCCGCAGTCCGACGCTTCCACCAGTGCGATTTCCTCCGCCCGCTCCTCAATAAGATCGGCGAAGTGATGCAGGATCTTCTTTCTTTCCTGACCGGAAATTTGGGACCACTGGGGAAAGGCGTTTGCCGCCGCCTCGCAGGCGGCGTCCATGTCCTCTGTGGTGCCGCTAATGACTTGGCCAAGGCTCGTATTCCCCGCGGGTTCTACGTTTTCAAAACATTCGCGACCATCGGTTGGCTGCCATTCACCGGCGATGAAATGACTTACTGGGGTCGCCTGTAGCCGCGACAAAAAGCCCGCGGCTTTTTCCCGATTCGCCGATTCGCCCGTTGTGCTCATGGTTCGATCTCCTGTGTGAGCAGCTGCCCAAAGCCTTGCCAAAAGGTAACACGTTACCTAATATGCGCCAATGGTTAAGTTTGGCACTAACACCAGCGGCGGCGGCTGACCCAAGATATGGTAGCGTTTGCTGAAAAAGACGCCAGTCAGTTAATAGGTGCTGCTACCAATGTAAGGGTAGCAATAGAGCCATGACACCCAGCGTAGAGAAGAGGAGGAAGTGACGTGCGAGATGCCGGTGATTGGTTTCTCTATAACTGTTGGTACGCGGCCGCGTGGACCAGCGAAATAGAAAGCGATAAGCCCTTTGCGCGAACGTTTCTGGAAAAGCCGATTGTCATTTTTCGCACCGAGGGCGGCGATCATGTGGCTTTGGATGATCGCTGCTGCCACCGGGCGGCTCCGCTGTCTATGGGGCGTGTCGAAGGGGACTGCTTGCGCTGCATGTACCACGGCATGAAATACAATTCGGAGGGGCTCTGCGTCGAGATTCCGGGTCAGGCAACGATCAGTGCCAATCATCGGGTCCACAGTTATCCGCTAGTGGATCGCGGTGGCATGCTCTGGATCTGGATGGGTGAGCCCGATAAAGCGGACCCCGCAGAGATACCCCATTTTGAACCCTTGGAAGATCCGAGCTGGTGCGGATTGCCCAGTCGCTGCTATCTGCACTACGACGCCAATTGGATGTTGATCGTGGATAACCTCGCGGATTTTTCTCATTTGGCCTTCGTGCATACCAATACGCTGGGGGGTTCTGAAGATTACGCGACGGAGTCTGCGCAGCAGGTTGACAAGCTCGCCAATGGTTTCGAGTTTGAGCGATGGCACCGCGAATCTCGACAACCCCCTTATTTGCAGAAGATCACCCCTTGGCCAGAAGACACCATCGTTGATAGACGCAATTTTGTGCGCATGTACATGCCTGGAATCTTTTTGATGGATACCCAGTTCGGCGCTGTGGGGTGGGATTCCAAGGAGCATGCTGGGGACTTGCTAGAGTTTCGAAACTGTCAATACATGACGCCCGAGACCCGGAGCACTACGCATTTTTTCTGGGAGTATTTGCGCAACTTCCGAATGGGCGAAGACGACGTTGGGGAGACCCTTCGAGAGGCAATGTTCACAGGGTTTTTTGAAGACAAGGTCATTATTGAGGCCCAACAAAAAATTCTTGAGCAGGCAGATGACTTTCAGCCACGGGGTTTGGCCAGTGACAATGCGCTGGCACACTTTCGTCGAATGTGGTTTGAGCGGATCGAGCAGGAGCGTGAAACCTATCCGGTGGCGCCCGACATCATCAAGAATCCGGTGATCTGACCCATGGCCATCAAGCTTGCGAGTTTTTCAGTCGATGGGCAGAACACCTGGGGCCTGGTCACCGATGGGGGCATGATTAATCTCGGCGCTCGCGAGGGCGGATCGGTATTGCAGTTGCTGAATCAGGGGCTGTCCTGGGATGCACTGGCGGAGTTTCAGGATAAGAATACGCCGGATCTATCACTCGAAGAGGTCAACTTGTCGCCGCCTGTGGTGTGTGGCTCAAAAATCATCTGTATTGGCGTCAACTACGCGAACCGCAACGCCGAGTATAAAGACAATACCCCCGACCCCGAGTGGCCCAGCCTGTTTATGCGGGCGCAAGAATCCTTTACCGGAAGTGGCCAGGCGCTCTGGCGGCCCCCTGAAAGTGAGCAGCTCGATTACGAGGGCGAGATTGCGCTGGTAATAGGGCGCACGGGTCATCGCATACCCCAGGATCAGGCGATGGATTACGTTGCAGGTTATACCCTCATGAACGAGGGGACGATCCGTGACTGGGTGCGCCACGCGAAATTTAACGTGACCCAAGGAAAAAACTTTTCGCGTATTGGCAGTATCGGTCCCTATATGGTGAGTCCCGAGAGTGTCGACGATTTCCGCAATCTCAGCTTGGAGACTCGCGTGAATGGCGAAATTCGGCAAAGCGACACCACTGCTAACCTGATGTTTCCCTTCGATTACCTCATTAGCTATCTTTCAATTTTTTATACGCTACAGCCGGGAGATATTATCTCCACGGGCACCCCTAACGGCGCGGGCGCGCGTTTCGACCCCCCTAAGTATCTGGCGCCCGGCGACGTTGTTGACGTTTGTTGCCCGTCGATCGGCACGTTGGCAAATACGGTTGAAGACGCGCCCTGTGGCGAGGATATGACGGGACAGTTGAGGAGCAATCGGGCTTGCTAGGTACTGCTTTGAAATTGCGCTACCGGCCGAGATAAGCTTATTTCTTGGCGGATTAATCAAAACGCTCAAAAAAAGTTTTACTCGGATTGGGCAGATGTCCTTGGCGACTGACTAATTCACCTTTGATGTAGTCGAGGCTGGGTTTTTGCAGGTGCTTATAGATTCTCGCCACCATCGAGCGAGCGGTTTTTCCCGGCCACTGGCTGGGTAGTAAATCCTCTGGTAGCGACGTGTCCCGCAGGAGTGTACGGCGATACTCATGGATAAGCAGCAGACGGCCATGGAAGGCGTTAGCGGGTGAAGGTTGTCGTCCTTTATCCAGCGCATGCAGCAGCGGCTTGAACTGCTCAATAAAGCTGCCGTAGCTCTCGGCCAATTGATCCAAGGCCCAGTGGTGATTAATGGTGGCTTTGAGGTCCTGCTTTGTCGTCACGGCATTGGTTTCGGCGTCCATAACAATGACGCCATCCCGCAGGTTAAATTCATCGAGCACATCACGAATTGATGCGGCGTCACCGCCCGGCCGCGCGAAGGTACCCGGGCTGATGGCGCGAAAACCAAGCCAATTTAGGCTTCGCTTAAAATCTTCGCGCAGTTCGTCGGGCACGCTAACCGGCAGCAGTATTTGCCAGCGCCCCCGCCATTCCTCCCCTTGGGAGGCGTAGATTCGTTGGGCAGCGCGCTGGTATTCCTGGCCGCCGAAGGCTGTCAATTGGTAAAAGCTCCGGCGGCCCTCGCGTTCGACCGAGAGCCAGCCCTCTTTTACCAGGCGGAACACCGATGTGCGCACCAGACGCTCGTTGACGCCCAGCGGCTCAAGGGCGTGGATCAGGCTGCCCAGCCAGATCTCTTTATCGTGTTGCGAGACGACATCGCCAAACAGCGTAATGATGAGAGACTTGGCGCGCATAGGCTGGCGATCCATGAACTCGCTGCGTATGTCGCCAATGATTCTCTCGACACTCATATCACTACCTCGATGCGCCACCTCTTTGCTGGGCCCACATTTCGATACAAAAATATTGATTTTATTTCTATTACTGTATTACTTTAGGCGGTAAATAACCAGCATAAGTGAACAACGGTGATAACAGCCCAAAGTCTCTCTTCTCTCGCCGCTGTCCGGCAGCTTGGCCGCGACGAACTCGCCGCCCTGCAACTCGATAGATTGCGCTGGACTTTGGAGCATGTTTACAACCACTCGCCTGTATACAAAGCAAAATTCGAGGCTGCTGGCGTTACCCCGGGCGATATCAAACAGCTGTCAGATCTGTCGAAATTTCCCTTCACACTCAAAGGCGATTTGAGAGAGCACTATCCCTTTGGGCTTTTCAGCGTGCCGATGAATCAGGTTGTGCGACTCCATGCCTCCAGCGGTACCACCGGCAAACCGACGGTGGTGGGTTATACCAAAAACGATATCGATCATTGGGCAACCTGCGTCGCGCGCTCGATTGAGGCTGCCGGCGGGCGCCCGGGGGATCGCGTACAGGTCGCGTACGGCTATGGGCTTTTTACCGGCGGACTCGGAGCGCATTACGGCGCCGAGAAGTTGGGCTGTACCGTGATTCCGATGTCGGGAGGCCAAACCGAGAAGCAGGTGCAGCTTTTGCGCGATTTCGAGTCGGACATCATCATGGTTACGCCATCTTATATGCTGAATATTGCCGACGAAATCGAGCGGCAGGGCATCGATCCCGCGGCGCTCAAATTGCGGCTCGGTATTTTTGGGGCGGAGCCTTGGACCGATGCCATGCGTAAGGCGATTGAGGCGCGTTGTTGCATCGATGCCACCGACATATACGGCTTGTCCGAGGTGATGGGACCGGGCGTGGCACAGGAGTTTGTTGAATCCAAAGATGGCCCTACGATTTGGGAAGATCATTTCTACCCAGAAATAATCGATCCGGAATCGGGGGAGGTGCTACCTGATGGGGAAGAGGGCGAGCTCGTCTTTACCAGCCTCACCAAGGAGGCATTCCCGATCATTCGTTATCGTACCCGAGATTTAACGTCGCTGTTGCCCGGGACTGAGAGCGTGATGCGACGTATCGCCAAGATCACGGGGCGTTCGGACGATATGCTGATTGTTCGGGGCGTTAACGTCTTTCCATCCCAGATCGAGGAGATTTTGCTACAAAAGCAGGCGCTGGCCCCCCACTACCAAATAGAGCTATCCCGTTCGGGGAATATGGATGAGGTGCTCCTGCACGTTGAATCCGCCCCCGGCGCTCAGGACGCCGGGGCGCAGTCGGAGGAGCTTCGGCAGCTGATCAAATCTTATATAGGCATTAGCTGCCAGATGAAGCTGCACGAGGTCGGCGGCATTCCGCGCTCGGAAGGCAAAGCTAAGCGCGTTATTGATCGACGCTGAGGTGAGTCATTGCGAGGCGCGACTAGAGGCTGGATCGTCAATTTGCAAGTAAATTCAAATAACTAGCAAGAAAACAGCGGTAAAACACAAAGGAGCACAACCATGAAAATGAAAAAGTCAAAGATGGCCGTGTCTTGTCACCAGGCGTTGTTTGGTGGTTTGGGGGTGGCGTTGGCATCGCTTTTACCTGCCGCCGCGGCATACGCGCAGGGTGGTCAGCTTGAAGAGGTTTTCGTCACCGCGAACTACCGTGAGGAGAACCTCCAAGATGTTGCCGTAGCGGTAAGTGCAATTACGGGAGATGAGCTTAATGAAGCTCAAATTTTTGGACCCACAGAAATCGCTTTCAGAGTGCCCGGTATGGCCTATGCTGAATTCGCCCCCGGCCAAGCGATTCTCTCCATGCGCGGTGTGAGCTCTGCCGACGACGGGCCCAGCATGGATAACTCGGTAGTAATGTTTCTCGATGGGGTCTATATCGGTTCTATCGCATCGATTAATCAGGAGATGTTTGACGTTGAGCGGATAGAGGTGCTGCGCGGCCCTCAGGGGACTCTTTTTGGCCGTAATGCGGTGGGAGGTGCTATCAACGTCACGACCATGCGACCCTCTCAGGAAACCAATATTCGTGCCGAAGTGTCTGCCGGTACGAAGGGAAACCTTCGCTATCAGGGCCTAGTGTCGGGACCGATCACCGACTCTCTCTCAGGCAAATTGGTGTTTAACCATCGAGAGCACGATGGTTATGTCCGTAACTTCGTTATGGGCGTGGATCAGCAGGATGAGGACGTCACTTCCTATCGAGCCCAGTTGCGCTGGGAGACCGACACCATGGACTGGCTGTTGTCCGCCGACTACATGGAGGATGAGCGGGAGGATATGGGGCGCTTCCCGGTATTTGGGAATGGCGGCCCGACCGTCGACAGTTGGAAAGCGTGGGGCGGCGATTTCAGAAGAGTGGCAGCGCCCGCGGGAACGAGAGAACAGGGTGGCGGCTCGGACCGAGAGGCTTCCGGTTTTAGCTTGCAAGGGGATATAGATTTCGGTTCGGGTACCCTGACATCCATTACAGGCTTTCGCAACGCCAAGACTGACTGGGGCATGGCCTCGATTGGTGTAGGTATTCCTGTCGAAATCATTGATGACATCACACAGGACATTGATACCTTCACGCAAGAGTTTCGCTGGACATCTAACTTGGATGGCCGCTTCAACTATGTGGCGGGGATTTATTACCTGGATGAGGATTCAGAGCGAACGGAGCAATATCGTCTGCTGCTGCCACAAACCGTTGGCGGCGGTGTTTTTGTCGATCCGGGCACTCAGACCTGGGGCGGCGCCATCGATATCGGCAATGAGGTGTCTCGCCAAGCAAATACGACCACCAGTTACGCCGCTTATTTTCAGGGCGACTATGATATTACCGACGCGTTAACCGCAACTTTTGGCGTTCGGTATACCTCTGATGAGAAAGATACCACCACGACTGGCGTCAACTGCGGCAGCGCGGAGGGGCAGGCAAACTTCAGCCAGTACTGTGCCGGTGTGGGTGGTAGCCTGTCGATCATTCCACAGACCTTTACGGTGAATGCCAAGGAGAGCTGGAGTGACGTATCCCCTAAATTTACGCTGACCTATAACATCAATGACGATGTCATGGTCTATGGTACCGCTTCCTGGGGCTTTAAGAGTGGCGGATTTGGCGGTGGAGCGGGAACACCGGAGCAGGCCTCTCGTCCTATCGATCCCGAGGACGTGATCAACTACGAAATCGGTTTGAAGGGTGATTTCCTTAATCGCACCTTGCGAGTGAACGCCGCGGCGTTTTACATGGACTATACAGACCTGCAAATCGTGCGTTTCGGGCCTACCGTAGACAACCCCAATTTTGGCCAGTTCATTACCGAAAACGTCGGTGAGGCCGAGATTGCCGGTGTAGAAGCCGAAATTACGTGGGCGCCAACGGAAAATTTCCGGCTGTTCGGCAGCTATGCCTACTTAGATACCGCGGTTAGTGATTTCACTATTAACGGTATCGACCCGACAGCTAT
>CBFHQV010000052.1:0-15375 GCA_965658055.1 Luminiphilus sp.
GAAAATGCGTCGCGAGATACTCACTAATGGTCGTTGCCTGGGCGTCTGGGAGGTCGATCATTGAGGCAATAAGGTAGCGCCAGGCCTCGGGACTGTCATAACCCTGCCCGCGCTCAATATAAGCGGTTGAGTGACACTCAGTGCAGACCATCTGGGTTAATGCCTTGCCGGGTCCTTCGGATAACTCGGCCATGCTCAGGGTGCTAAGCAGCAGTGAAGCCACAACATAAAACCCCTGGGAAACCTTCACTCGAGTGCTGTTAAGTTCCATGCATCTGCCTCGTTTTTTACCCGTGACGTCTGTCGGCATCATCATACCCCAGCGTCAGTTCGATGCTGCAGCTTGGGTAATACCCCTATCGTTTGCCAGTGGGATAAAAGGCGCTTAGTGTTGGGGGCTAATAGATCAGTGAGCGGCTTGCCATGGCAGAGACAAAACGCGTGAATCCCCTCGATCGCTACGCGCGGGATTTGCCGCCCGGCAAGGTCACCTGGATCGGATTACGGCCCAAGCGACGCGAACCGCTGAATGCGGTCGACAGTGCGCTGGCGGTATCGGGACATGGCCTTGAGGGCGATCATCGGATGACAAAAACCCCGGGCTCGGGACGACAGGTAACGCTCATTTCACAAGAGTTTATCGAGCAAATCTCGGGATTTACGGGCATCACCCCGATCGATCCGGCCATCCTGAGGCGCAATATTGTTGTTGCGGGAATCAATTTAAATGCGCTGCGGCGACAGCGCTTTCGTGTCGGTGAGGCACTATTTGAAGCCACTCAGCTCTGCCACCCCTGCGCGAGAATGGAGGAGGCCTTGGGCAAGGGGGGTGTTGCCGCCATGATGGGTCATGGCGGTTTGTGCGCGCGGATTTTGGAAGACGGTGTCATTCGCTTGGGCGATGCCGTTGTCCCCGCAATCGATAGTTAACTTGGGAGAATAACCGGCATGAGTTCAGATCCAGCAGTTCACACCATCCAGTTTCGGGGTACGGGCGTCTTTAACCCCGAGATTCTGGCGGAAGTACATGAGCAACTGGATACTGCCTTGGCTAATGAGGGGACCCAAGCGGTGTTCCTGCGCGGTGAGGGCAAGAATTTTTCTCAAGGCCTAGACCTTGAGTACCTGTCGGCTCATCAGGAGATCTTTTCCCAGTTTGTCACCGACACCATGTTTTTGGCCGGACGGATGCTGGCCTTCCCCATGCCTATTGTGTCTCTCGTCAATGGCCACGCCTTTGGCTTGGGCGCCATGATCGTGCTGGCATCAGATTACGCGGTGATGCGCAGCGACAGGGGTTTTTTCTGTTTACCGGAAATCGATATAGGCATGACCCTGACGGTGCGTATGAATGCCTTGGTGCGTGCCCGGCTATCTCAGCGCGCGTTACGGGAGACGCTGTTGACCGGTGGGCGACTGACCGGTGAACAGGCGCGACAGCTGAACATTGTTGATGCGGTGGGTGAAGACGGTGATCTTGAAGCGCTCGCTCTCCAGGTCGCCTCTCCCATGTTTGGTAAGCCGCGGGAGCAGCTCGCGGGCCTGAAATACGGCCTGAATGAGGACCTGATTACCCTGATCTTCTCCGATGCCGATGACGCAGCCTATCAAGCACCATCCCTGTGGCCCCGGGGTCAGGGATAGCGCAAAGGCCCGATTGCAGCGAAGAGCGTGCTGCATAAAAAAACTTTTCGGGCGCGACGGGTTATGGGCGGTCCAGTCGTAAAGCAGTGAACCGAGCGGCACCTGCGGTCGGTAACCTACGAGGAATGTCATATGAACCAGCCAACCTGCTTTTCGAAAACGCTGACTGCCGCCGGCGCAGTACTGCTACTACTGCCAACCTTGTCATGGGCCCAGCCCAAGCCTGAGCGGGTCATCCAGCAGCTCGACACCGACGGTGACAATCTGGTCAGTTATGAGGAGTTTGAGCTCCCGCGACACCGAGGCGGCGATCGCTTTGAGGCGGCGGATGCCGACGGGGATGGCAATATCAGTCGCGCGGAAATGGAAGCTAAACTGGCCTCTCAGATTGAAGAAATGACCGCTAGAGCTATTGAGCGTTTTCAGGCGACGGATCTTGACGGTGATGGCTTTGTGACGCCGGAAGAAATTAAGCGCAGTGCATTCGACGCTATGGACGCCAACGACGATGGCTATATCAGTGCCGATGAGCTCAGCGCAGCGCATCGAAAAAAACAAGAGCAGCATCGACATCGCCCGCAAGGCTAAGCGAAAGCGCGGTTTGGCGTGGTGAGTGATGAAGCCCAGCTTGTTGCGGCGGTAAGTACTGGCGATAGCCAGGCCTTTGAAGTGCTCGTCACGCGTCACTTGCCCGTCATAGAGGCCTATGCGCTGCGTTTCATGGGTGATCGCAGCGGGGCCCAGGACGTGACGCAAGAGGTCATGCTAAAGCTGTGGCAGCGCGCCGGCGACTACGATGCGACTAAAGCCAGAGTGACAACTTGGCTGCATCGACTGGCACACAATACCGCCATCGATCACTTGCGACGGACTGCAAAGTACACCGATGACAGCAGGTTACCAGAGCCGGAGGCGGCCCCCGAGAACAACCAGGAATCCGAGGCGGTGAAAGCAGCGCTGGCGCACTTACCTATGAATCAGCGCAATGCGCTGGTGCTCACCTACTACCAGGATCTCTCCAACAAAGAAGCGGCCGAGATTATGGGTCTTGGCGTGCGTGCGCTCGAGTCATTGCTGGTTCGGGCGCGAACAACCTTAAAAAAACAATTAGAGGTAGATCAGTGACTGACGAAGAAATCCTCTCCCGAAGTAATGCGGAGGCTCTGTTGGGAGCCTACGGTGCCGATCCCAAGCGCTGGCCAGCAGAGAGGCGAGAGGCTCTTGATCGCGCCATCGCTTACCACGCAGGCCTCAAAGAACTCGTGGAGCAGCAGGCTGCACTTGACCGCGATCTGAATGCCTACAGGGTCACCCCCTCGATCACCGTAGACGAAGTGGTGGCGCATGTTGCGGGCGCACAAGCGTCGAAGGCTGTGAGCAGCAGTGGCTGGCTTGAGGGGTTCCTTGATTGGTTACTACCCTCGGACCAATTAGTGCTCTGGCGCGGTGCAACCGCGGCACTGGTCCCACTCTTTATAGGCCTGTGGTTGGGGTCAACAGATGTTGCAGTGCAGGAGCAGTGGTGGGGTGCGGAGCAGGGGCTTTTCAGCGCGGACTACGGGTTCGACGCCTATGAGCTCGATATAGATAGTTTGGACATCGAAGGAGAGGGCAATGACTAAACGTCACTGGCTTTACCTACTATTGGTTGTATCGCTTGCCATCAACTTATTGGTTGCCGGGGCCCTGTCGGCTCGATGGCTGCTAGGGTTTCAGCCCGAGCCACCGATGGCCTGGTCGGTACGTGACTTGCCGCCGACCACTCGCCAACAGCTTAAGCCGGTGTTTGAGGAGGCTATAGACACCTTGGTGCCGCTTCGCCGTGCCCTCCGTGAGCGAGAGCGTGAACTTCGCGTTGTGCTCCAAGGAGAGGACATTGACTCGGCTGCGCTGGAGGCGGCTCTCGCGTCCATGCGGGAATCCTCGGAGGCCTATCAACGTGAGATGCATCGACTTGCGCTGAAGGTGTTGCCCACGCTGACGCCCCGAGAACGCGGGATGGTGATGCATCAGTTGATGCCAGATCGCGGTCGCCCCCCCAGACATCAGCGTCCAGGCGGGCCTCCGCGGTAAATAAAGTCTATGGTTCAGGGATGAATCACGTAACATACGCCCATGGAACTACTTCAGGCCACGCTTAACCTCGGCACCTTTATCCTGCTGATGCTCGCGGTGCTTTTTGCTGCACTGATGCGGGCGTTCTCCGGCTTTGGTTTTGCCATGATGGCGGTGCCGGTGTTTTCCCTTTTCTTGCTGCCCGCCGACGCGGTTGTTTTGGCCGCGATACTCACCTTGTCGGTAAGCGCTATTACCTATAAAGCGTGGTGGGGGCAGTTCGATGTGCGGGTTTTCCTGCCCATGCTAGGGGGGTCGGTGGTGGGCACGGCAATTGGTGTGCTATTCCTCACCACGGCATCCACCACAGAATTTCAGCTCTGGATTGGTATTACCGTGGTGGTAGCTTGCGTTTTTGTAAGTCGCTTAAAACCCGGCGTTGGCGGAGAGATACGGTTTCTGCCCTCGGCTACCGGGGTGGCGTCGGGACTCATGAACGGAGCCTTCGCCATACCCGGCCCCCCCGTGATTGCCTACGCCATGATTTGCATCCCGGAACCCGCAAAGAGCCGGGCCTTTCTCATGGCGTTTTTCTTCGCGTCCAATGCAATTGCCTTTGGCATGTTTCTCAATGCGGGTGTGGTGACAACAACGCCACTGGTGTTACTGCTTGTTGCGATGCCGGTCATGATCATGGGTGATCGCTTGGGGGCTTGGTTATTTCATCGTGTTGGCGGTGCGGCCTATCGCCCCGTCGCTTTCGTGGTGTCCATGGCGATAGGCGTCGCACTGATCGTGAAAGCGCTGTGGTTTTCTGGTGCAGCGCTCTAGCTACTGTTTCACGTTCGCGCGCACGATGCGCGCTTTTTGTCGCTCCCAGTCTCGTGCCTTTTCGGTGTCGCGCTTATCGTGCTGTTTCTTACCCGCGGCAATGCCTATTGACGCTTTAACCAGATGGCCTTTCCAATAGAGGGCAAGACAAACACAGGTCTGGCCTTTTTGCGAGACAGCCTCGTTAAGCTTTGCCAATTCCCGTTTGTTAAGCAGCAGCTTTCTCGAGCGCGTTGGCTCGGTGACAAAGTGGGTGGACACGGTCTCTAGCGGAGTGATCTGCGCGTTGAGTAAGAACGCTTCGCCGTTTTTCATAAAGACGTAGGAATCAGTAAGCTGCGCACGTCCGGCGCGCAGGGCTTTTACTTCCCAGCCCGAGAGCGAGACGCCGGCTTCAAAGGTCTCCAGTATGTGATAGTCGAACCGGGCACGCTTGTTTTGCGCAATCGTGTTGTCCGAGGTTTTCTTTTTAGATTTACTCATAGGGTGCATTATACGGGTCGAGGCAAGCAAGGATGTATTTTTGTGTTAGATGACAACGTACCCAAACCCTGGCAGGGGCAAACGACCCTCGTCTTTGCGCTGGCCGCCGCGGCGATAGGCTTGGGTAATGTGCTGAGGCTACCGTATTTGATTGGCGAGCACGGGGGAGCGCCTTTTTTCCTGACCTACGTTCTGACGGTGTTTTTGGTGGCGGCACCCTTGCTTGCGGCTGAAGTCATGCTTGGCAGTCATGGCCGGGGTTCGCCAATTGGCGCGCTACGGTGGGCCAGTGATCAGGCGGGCCGATCACACCTGTGGTCGTTGCTGGGGGCGGTTCAGGCATGCCTCGCCATGGTGCTGCTGGCCTTGCTGGTGTTGCTGGCTAGCTGGATGCTGGAACTCGCGCTGGTGATTAACCGATTGGAGCTCTCGGCGGCGAGTGCAATAGAGGTCTCCGACTACGTCGGTGGAATGATCCAGACAGGCTTTGGGACCCTTCGATGGTCACTGCTCGCCGGCGCCGTATTGGCGGCGGCACTCGGGCCGCAATATGCCATGGCAGTTATCGGTTGGCTGGTGTTGCCCGCCATTGCGGTAGGGCTGCTTAGCTTGGTGCAGTATGCCGTGGAATTCGGTGATCTTGTGGCCACAGGACGCTTTCTATTTGCCTCAGACTACGCCGGCTTCACCCAGCGAGGCGTATTTACCGGCATACTCAGCGGGCTACTGACCGCCGGTGCGGGGTTGGGAATTGGAAGTTGCTTTGGCGCGCACGCCCCGCGCAATTTACCGCTACTGCGGTCGGTCATTGCGGCGTTAGTTCTTGACACCGCCGGCGTCATTCTCATTGCGGTTGCGCTGATTCCATTATTGACTTCATCCAATGTAGTGCCGAGTCAGGGATTTGGGTTTCTCTTTATCGGCGTGCCCTATGCCTTCGCCAATCTACCCTTGGGCGAGATCTATGGGGCCATCTTTTTTGGGGTTGCGGCGCTTGCCTGTTTTGCCACCATTGTGGCGTTGATGGAGCCCGCTATTATGGTTTTGCGTCGTGAGTTGGGCCTGTCCAGAACCATCGCCGCATTGCTGACGGGCGGTGCGACCTGTTTATTGGTCTGGCTACTGCCGCTATTTCAGTCGATGACCGAGTGGGGGAGCCGGGTCGTTGATATCAGCGTGATGGCCGTCATGCTGCTGTTAGCGCTCTTTGTCGGTTGGCGTTTGCCGAGGCCGGTGGTTCGAGGGGAGATGTATCGTGAACCTGCCTGGCTTTTTCTGCTCTGGTGGTACCTCTTGCGCTTTGTTGTGCCTCTTATCCTCTTGGTGGCACTGTGCCTCAGTGTATTTGCGGCTCCAACTAGCGGCCCGGATACCGCCATCCTGAGGTAGGATTCACGCATGACAGCGATTGATCGTAGTGCGCTACTTCCCTATGCCGCCGAGAAACTTTATGACTTGGTCGCCGATATTGAGGCCTATCCCCAGTTTTTGGCTGGCTGTGCGGGTTCGGAGATCCTGTCTCGTGACGACACAACGGTGACGGCGCGCTTATCCCTCGCCCGCGCGGGCTTGAGTCAAAGCTTTGTGACGCGCAACATCATGACACCCCACGAGCAGATAGAGCTGACCCTAGTTGATGGCCCCTTTGAACAATTTGCGGGACGCTGGCACTTTAAGTCCCTGGCGCCAGACGCCTGCAAAGTCTCGCTTTCGCTGGTCTTTGAGCTACGCAGCGGCTTGATCGGTGCCGCTGCGGGTCGCTTGTTTGATCGGGTGGCACTGGATATGGTGGACGCCGTGGTCAGGCGTGCAGAATCAGTTTATGGAAAGGCATCCCTATGAGCGAGCTCATTAACGTTGAAGTCGCCTATGCGCTTCCCCACAAACAGCTGATCAAGGCCTTGGAGGTCCCCGCAGGGACCAGCGCGATCGATGCCGTCAGGCTCTCGGGGATCGATGGGGACTTTGACGATTTGATCCTGGAACCGAGTCTGCAGGTGGGTATCTTCGGCAAGGCGGTCAAGGCTGATCAACCCCTTCAGGCGGGGGATAGGGTCGAAATTTATCGGCCGCTGCAGGTGGATCCCAAGGAAGTGAGAAAGCGGCGAGCGGCCGAGGCAAAGGAACGACGTGCCGCGGAAGAGGGCCCTTAAGCTTCCTCGCTGGCTTCTTCGCCAGCATTCTCGCCTGCATCCCAGTCAGGGGCGTCCGGGCCTTCTACGTCCACCAGGCGATCTCCGTCAAAAATAACGGTGAGTCGACTCTCGGCGAGGGTTTCCGAGCCGTTGCGATTCAGGTAGCGGTAATCCCAGCGATTGTCATTAAACGTATCTTCTATGAGTGGGGTGCCCATCACGAACCGAACCTGCCGTCGGGTCATGCCGGGTTTGAGCTGCTCGATCATCTCTGGGGTGACGATATTGCCCTGCTCAACATCGATGCGATAAACACCCGGGAAACCAAAATTTCCGCATCCGGACAGGGTTAAAGCGAGCCAGACGAGGGCCGCGACAAGAGAAAATCGGCGACAGGGCATGGGCCTTGGGTTCCACAGCTACACGAAGGCTGGCATGATACCGCAGATTGCCCCCGAGCGAGAGCTACCTATGCCCAGTGAAAATGTCGAGCTACGCCGAGCAGGACTCAAAGTCACGCTGCCCAGAATCAAAATACTGCAGATTCTCGAGGCCACGGCCGCCAGCGCCGAACATTTGAGCGCCGAAGATGTCTACCAGCGCCTTCGTGACATGGGCGAAGATGTGGGATTGGCGACGGTTTACCGAGTGCTTACGCAATTTGAAACAGCGGAACTTGTGACCCGCCATAATTTCGAGGGGGGCCACTCGGTGTTCGAGCTGTCTTCGGACGATCATCACGATCATATGGTTGATGTCGATACCAATGAGGTCATCGAATTTTTTGACGATGTCATCGAAAAGCGCCAGCACGAACTCGCCAACGAGCGGGGTTTTGAAATCATCGACCACTCGCTGGTGCTATACGTCAGGAAGCGCGACTGATATGACTCCGTCACCTGAGTGTGGCAGCGAGCGCAGTGCTTAGTGTCGTGGGCCTTGGCTGTAAAGAGCATTTTTCCTTTTATTGAAGGCGCCACCTACATAAGCGGCGAAGGAAAAGCGTCACAAAGGATAAGCGCGGACAAACACGTCCGTCGCTTTATGTAGCGGATATGTGGTGACTGATCATTTTGCTGGGGGGGCCAAGATGAGACTATTTAACCTTCTTTGCCGTGCTCTGATGCTCACATTTCTCTGGTCCTGTAGCGACTCCAGCCCTCCGGACACCACTGATGACATCGCTGTGCCTGATGGATCAGTGTCCAGCGACGAACCCATTAGTGATGATTTTCCGGCGGCCTACGTCGCTATCATGACGGATCAACTAATAGAGGCAGACTACTGGCAGGAAGAGCCCGCGATTTTGGCGGCCGGGCTCGGATTTACGGATATCAATGGCATACCCGACCTGGGTGCGCCGGGGCAAACCGTGGAAGCGATGGAACAGCTCGTGCGCGAATACGGTGGCGGCTGGCATGATGTGACCAGTACTGAAGAGGAGATCGCCCAGCGGGCCCGCACGTCTTCAAACTCAGTATTCGGTATGACCGAGACCTTTGGCTATGCCTCCCCCAGCGGTGATGGTTTGCCTATGGAGTTGTCCCATCCTGTGCTGGCGTCGTCGGTTCAACGAGAGGATATTCTCATCTGGCTCAACACTGGGGATACGGTTGTACCAACAAACATCTCGGTCATGCCCAACATGGAGTTCAATGAGCGAAGTACGTTGGTGATGAATGGCGATTTTGGTAACCGCCTGGATACCGATGACCCCGAGGCCGTATTTCCCGTTACGTTCGAAATCGTCGATGAGCTACTGATGATGACGCCTACCGGGGTTTTCGACGCCAAGGGCCTTGCCTACGGGGACGGCGCAACACCGCTTACTGCCTATCGATCGGGCCATGGTCCGAGGCTATGCGCTGCAAAGCTGACGCGTGCGGATGCCGGAATCGCGGGAGAAGGAGCGCCGACGACTTTTCAGGACGGCAGCTTCCCGAATGATGCGATTTCACTCTATGGAGAGGATGCAGACTTTCGAATTCGGGTACTGACCACGGGCGGCTTCTCACCTGATGGCGTGCGTTCTTTGTACCCATCCAAGTACCGCCGATTCTTTCGGGTGGGGATCCGCCCTGACGGGGTCGATGCGGACGACTACGATGCGCTGCTATGGCTCACCGAGACACAGACCCCCTACACCCTCGACAATCTCGGGAGTATCGAGGTGCTTGGTCTGGCAGAGCTGGGTGTGAAACTCGATTCCTATGACGACAGCTACATTGAAGACCACGACAATCAGATCGATATCGTGCTCAAAGGCGATCGCGCCATGGCAGAGCGCGTGGTGGTCGTGCATATCCCGGCGACTGGAGACTACCAACCGTTTTACAACCCCGGTGGGCCGGGTGACCGCCCTGATAAAAACACGCGCTATTCTGAACCCGGACCGAGTTATTTTCAGCCGGTGACGATTGCAATCGATGACCCCATGTTGGTGTCGTATGAGCCCGAGTAGGGCCACGAAGAAAGCGAGGCCGAAAGTGATGATGATCTGCGCCACAAAGCAACCCAAGACCGGTACTTCAGTCCTTTCCTTATGGTTGGCCTCTGTGGCCGTTTTAGCCCTATGCCTGTTGCCACTGGCGCAGCACACCGAAGCGGCAAGCTGTACTGACGATGTCACGCTAGACAGTCAGGCTGGGATCAATAATTTTGCTAGCGAATATGCCGGCTGCAGTTCGCTGGGGTCGCTTCGAGTCGAAGAGTCCCTGGATGGTGATATTCAGTCCTTGCAGGGGCTTTCTCAGCTCACCTCTGTCGACGGTGCTCTACAGATTTTTAATAACGCCCGACTTCTCAATGTCGACGGCCTCGAAAACATCACCTCTGTTGGCGCGCAGCTCGATTTATTTAACAACGCGCGTCTTAACTCGATTAATGGACTCAGAAGCGTCACTGAAGTTGGCGGCTTTTTGGATATCAGCTATTCAAGTTATTTACCCAACGTGGATGCACTTACTAAGGTTGCATCGGTAGGCACCCGCCTGCGGCTGTTCCACTTGTATGGGTTACACGACTGCAAAGGTATCGCTCCCTTTATCAGCTCCCTACCCGATAATCTCGCCGCACGGGTCGAGAAGGTGAAGGTGGGTATTGAGGGCCAAGTACCCAGGAACGGCTCGGGCGCAAACTCAATTGCCGCCTGCCTAAACAGCTACCAAGACCATACTGATGGACTGGCGCTCAGCGGCTCTAAACCCAACATTATCGTGTTCATCATGGACGACGTAGGCCTAGATCAGCTCTCTACGTTTGATTACGGAGGAACAGTACCGCCCGTAACTCCATCGCTGGATCAGATCGCCAACGCTGGTGCACGGTTTACCAATGTATGGGCGATGCCTGAGTGCTCACCCTCTCGCATCGCGTTGTTTACGGGGCAGTTGCCGGTCATGTCGGGTACCACAGGTGCGCTCGGGCCAAGCGATTTAGCAAACTCACAGCTCAACCCGTATCAGGATACGTTGGTCGATCATTTGGGGCGGGCAGGCTACACCAGCGCCATGGTGGGGAAATGGCATATGGGCGGTCCCGAAAACAACGAAGCCGAAAAGACTACTCCCATCGAAGCCGGCTTTGATTATTACTATGGCAACGTGCATGGATTCTTAAGATCGATCGACACCACTGCAGGGGGCGTGGCGGTAAAAGGCACCTACAGCTGCGGCTTTGTTCCCAGCACGGCGAGTGATGCGACTCATGGAGCTGACACCGGTGCTTGCTACACAGCAAGCGGCAGTTGCACTGTCATAAGCACGCCTGCGACCGCCGAGCCTGGTCGCACGTGTATGGAACAGGGAGGCATATTCGAACCTGGCGCGACAAGCTGCGCAAGCTCGCCACCGGCTACTCTCGACTTTGAGCTGGAGAATGCCTACTACGTCGGCAAACTGGAGAAAATGAGCAAACCGGCTATTGCGGGTGCGCCGATCCAGATTGAGGAATTTACTACTCGCGAGTATCGAACGTCAGTCGAGTCTAACGAGGCGATCCGGTGGCTTAACGCGCGGTCAGCCGATGAGCCTTACTTTCTCGCTGTTAGTTACAGCGCAGCTCACACGCCTCTACAGCAAATCCCACAGGTTTTTGGAACAGGGGACATTGGCGTATCCACCAGCTCCTCGCTCGACTGTGCCGATTCGGTTGACCAGCGTGCGCTACAAAAAGCGATTATCTCTTTTATGTCCGAGGAGATAGGCAGAGTACTGATTGAATCAGGCCTTATGGCGAGAACAGGTGCGGGTGGATCACTCGAACTTACCGCAAAGGGTTCCAATACATTGATCGTGATATTGGGTGACAACGGCACACTCGGTTACTCCGTCAACGCTCCTTTTGATCCCACTCGTGCCAAAGGACAGGTCTATCAAACCGGCGTTCAGGTGCCGCTCTTGATTGCGGGTGCTGGCGTGGGGGATACAGGCCTCGCTCGCCACGGCCTTGCCAGTATTATTGACATTTATGGGGCGATCTCTGATGCGGCCGGCCTGGATCTGTTATCTGACTCCTCGCCTTTTGCTCCCGTTTCGCTGGCAGGCAACATGGCGCATGCCTTGACCGCAAACCAGCGAAGGCAAATGGCAGTCAATGTAGCGCCAAACATTCAGCCCAACGATGTATTCAATCCACCATGCGCATTGGGTACGGCGTGTTCTGTCACCCCCATCAATAAAGGAGTTTGCGAGGACAACAACGGGGTGTGGTACGGCCCCGGCGCTACGGGCTTGACGGCCGCGGGCTCACCTATACCGTCGGCAGGCTTCACCGCGTGCTGGGCAGCGAATCAATTCTTGTTCGGGCTGAATGAGCCTCTGTTGAATGTCCTTCCCACCGGTCAGTCAGCGGCGGCCACCGAGACCTATAAATATGTGGTCACAAGCTGGGTAGATTATGACCCTCAGAGTGATGGACCAAAAACCACGGAAATTGAAGAGCTCTTCTTAATCAAGGACGCTGACGGCGACCCACTCATCGACCGGGAGTCACTGAATTTATTGGCGGCGCCGAGCCTTACGGAGGAGGCCAGTCTCGCGTTGGAAGTGCTCAAGGGCGATCTGCTGCAATACCAAGCCCTGGGGGAGTGGGCGGCTGAAGATGGCAATCGCGATGGTATTGTGGATGAGCGTGACCTTGAGCTGGCGCAGAGTGTGGCAACTAATTGGGGTCTATCCAGCTTCTATGACGTGAATCGAGATGGGCTGACCAATGCAGAGGACATTGAGGCGATCGCGCGTGCTATTGCCGGGACCCTTGGAATTCCCGTGCCTGTGCTCCCGGTGTTCGCGCTACTGGCGCTAGCATTTTTTCTGTCGCTAATGGTTCGAGGGAGACTTGCTCGTTCGTAAACTGATACGGGTATTTTAAGTGGCACGAAATGCACCCTTCCATGCGTCGGGTTAATCGGCTATCTCGAGAATCTCTTTGGCGTGGCTGCGCGTGTTCTCCGTGATTTTAAGGCCCCCAAGCATGCGGGCAATTTCCTCTACCCGGTCGCCCGCGGTAAGCACCTCGAGAGTAGTGGATACGGTTTTATCGTCCCCGGATTTACTTACCCGCAGCTGCTGATGACCCTTGGCGGCGACCTGGGGTAGGTGGGTGACACACAGCACCTGTACGCGCTCAGATAACGATCTAAGCAGGGAGCCCACGACCTCCGCGACGGCGCCACCAATACCCACGTCGACCTCGTCAAAGATCATGGTCGGTGCGGTTACGCTGTCCGACGCGGCCACTTGCAAGGCCAGGCTGATGCGCGATAACTCGCCACCCGAGGCAATCTTGGCGAGAGGACCGGGGCTGCTTCCGGGGTTGGTGCTTATCAGAAAGTTAACCGATTCGGCGCCAGCGGGATGAACAGCGTCATCACGCACGGCGAGGTCAATGACAAACTGACAGCGCTCCATGGCGAGGGAGCCGAGTATTACCATCACCCGCTCGGCCAGTTTTTTCGCCGCTTTTTTGCGGGCAGTGGACAGTTTTTTGGCGGTGGTTTGGTAATGGGACAGGCTGTCTTCAATCGTGCCTTCTAGGGTCTCGAGTTGGACATCGTCCGCCTGCAGTTCCTCCAGTTCAGCCGTCAATCGCCCCTGTAGCTCATGAACCTGCTCGGGCATCACCCGATGTTTCCGCGCAAGGTCGTAAATCTGTTCCAGCCGGCGGCTCACTTCAGAGAGTCGGCCCGGGTCCAGCTCGAGCTTGTCGCTGTAGTGATCGAGCTCGCGTCTCGCTTCATCGAGCTGAATTTCTGCACTGGCCAACATGTCACGGACGTTTTGGACTTGCTCGCCCTCATGGCGCGCATCATTTATAAGCTGCTTCAGTTTGACGAGCTGCTCCGCGAGTGATTCACAGCCCTCGGCACAGGCCCCCGCACTTTCCAGCAGAAAGCCGGCATTACTCAGCTGGCGTTGCTCGGTCTCGAGGTCGAGGAGTTCATTCTCCCCCAGACCGAGCTCCTCGATCTCTCCTACCTGGTAAAGCAAAAGTTCTCGCTTGGCGTGATCCTCTGCGCTTCGATTTTTCAGTCGCTCCAGCTTGGCGCTGAGATCCAGATACCGCTGAGCATGTGTCGCGACCTCCGCGGCCAACTCGGTGGCACCGGCGTAATCATCCAACAGGATTCGCTGGCTGGCCCTGCGCAGCAGAGATTGATGCGCGTGCTGGGAGTGTATGTCGACCAACTTCTCGCCCAGTTCGGCGCAGTCCGCCAAGGTGGCGGGCGTGCCGTTGATAAAGGCCTTGGAGCGGCCGTCGGCGCCCACAACACGGCGCAACAGGCAGTCGCGATCCCCCGAATCTAGCTCTCTTTCTTCGAGCCAGTGGATCGCGTCCGGAATCTGTTCAAGATCAAAGGTGGCGGTGATGTCGGCGCGCTTGGCGCCAGGCCTTACCGCGCGGGCATCGGCACGATCGCCCACACAGAGTCCCAGAGCGTCCAACATGATGGATTTTCCCGCCCCGGTTTCGCCCGTAATCGCTGTCATCCCGGCCTCCAGATCGAGGTCGAGGGACTCAACAATGGCGTAATCGCGAATAACGATTTGTTTGAGCATGAGTCTTCCCGAGACTTTCCTCTCTTATAGCGTACTCTGTTCGGTGGTGGAAAGATCTTAAGCAGTTCTTTGTCCGCCACGCCCGCTGTGGTAATAATGGGGTTCCCAGACCTACAGGGCCACCATGACTCACGGACCATGACCGACGATAAGCTCTCAACTCGCGCCACAGACCTGCTAAGGACCCTCGTGGAGATGCATATCCGGGATGGACAACCCGTAGGGTCCAAGACCTTGCACGCACAGACTCAGCTTACCGTCAGCCCCGCCACCATCCGCAACATTATGGCTGACCTGGAAGACAGAGGGCTCCTCGCTTCCCCACATACGTCCGCCGGGCGGATTCCAACCGCACTGGGTTATCGCTTTTTCGTGGATTCGCTGCTGCAGGTTCAGCCCATGCAAGAGCAGGCGATATCCGCCCTTCGTGAGGAGCTCAACCCGAATCGTAGCGCCAAAGACCTGGTGCAATCGGCATCGTCCCTGTTAGCACAAATCACGTCGCAAGCGGGTATTGTGACAGTGCCGCGCCCCGAGATGAATCAGCTCCGTCAGGTCGAATTCCTGCCCCTTTCAGAGAATCGAGTTCTGGTGATTCTGGTAGTGAATGAGCGCGAGGTACAGAATCGGGTGATCGAGCTGACCCGGCCGCTGACCGAGGACCAACTTAAGGCGGCAGCAGATTTGATCAACCAGCGCTACGCGGGTGCCGATCTTGGCGAGGTAAAAGCCCGCCTGGTGCAGGAAATGGCCGAGGCCCGTGCCCGCATTGATGAATACATGGCTGCAGCGCTGGAACTCGCGAATCGCGCCCTCGAGGATGAAGAGGAGCGTCAGGAATACGTGGTTGCCGGGGAGAGCTTTTTGTTGGGCCAGGCGGCGCCGGAGGATATGAGCAAGCTCAGAGAACTGTTTGATGCGTTCGAGCGCAAGCGGGATCTACTCGAGCTCCTGGAGCGCTCCTACCGTGCCCAGGGGGTGCAAATCTTTATTGGCGAGGAAGCCGGCTACGACGTATTTGGCGATTATTCTGTGGTGACCGCACCCTATGCTCAGGGCAGTCGCACCCTGGGTGTCCTCGGCGTCATAGGCCCTACGCGCATGGCCTACGAACGGGTTATTCCCATGGTAGACGTGACCGCCAGGATGCTGAGCGCAGCACTCTCCCG
>CBFHQV010000053.1:0-14849 GCA_965658055.1 Luminiphilus sp.
AGGGTCTACGGCGGGGAGTGGGCCCGCTGCCTGAACAAAGCAATGGCAGGTTCCGCAGACAGCGGAGCCCCCGCAGTCCGCGTCGATGCCGGGAATATTGTGCTTTAACGCCGTCTCCATAATCGACACCCCCACATCCGCATCTACCTGATGCTCGGTTCCATCGAATTCGATAAATGTAATGACAGGCACGGCCTCGCTCCTCAATATCTTGCTTGTTTAAAAGGTCTCAATTAACTCGCTGCCAACGATAGCCCGATAGCTGATGCGTGGGCATCCCTTGCCGGAGTATTAACTCTTTTTCGGCCTCAAACAATGCGCGGTAGCGGTACCAAGGGACTCTTGGGAAGGCATGATGAATGCCGTGATAATTCTGGAAACCCCAGAGCCAGGTCACCAGCGTGCGCAGCGCCGCCGGGGGCTCATATACGGAGGTGTCAATAAACTTGCCCTCGACCTCATGAGGCACGTGCACGAGATAGGCAAACAAGTAAATCAGTACTACTGTGCCGATGACAGGTCCGGCGACTAACACCCAAAGAGTTGCGTTCATCAACCACAGCGGATCGCTGGAGGCGACAGGGCCTACCAGGCCAAATGGCATCGCCAGCAGCACCACACGCGCCAGCACGATAGCCAAAATTTCGGCGGAAAAAATAAGTTTTTGACGGAGGTCCACTACGGGCCAACGGTCTCGCAGGAATACCTTGTAGTTATTCGCCGTCAACTTTCCTGCCGTAACGATGGCCTTCCAAGGCGACTCGGTCATGTTGGCGCAATCGATATCCGGGTCCTTTTCACCCGCGTTGGTGTGGTTGTGATGTAAAAAATGCTCGTGGCGATGCCCCAGAAAAGGCGTACCCATCGGAATCGCCGCGAGGTGTCCCACCAGCTCGTTCAGCCATCGCAACTCTTGCCGGGCACCACAGACCGCACCGTGAACTGCCTCATGCAAGGCGGTGTAGTTAGCGTAGGTGGCGACTGCCATGCCGATCGTACCCAGCCAAATAGGGAGGTACCCACGAAAGACCAGAGCCGGGATCAAGAAAAATAGCGCGAAGGTAGCACCGACCAACAGCACCGTGGGCCACGCAAGCCGGTCACAGTAGCCATTGGCGACCTGTTTTAGATATTTCACCTCTTTTGCGTTCATAAGAGATCCGGCACGTTTTTAATACCTACAACGTACGGGATTGAAGCCCGCGCCAACCATTCCTCTTCCGCCAAAATGGTGTCATTATTCGCCATGGAGGCACGTTTATGATCAGTTCACACTACGGACGGGTGTTATTCCGCGAGCTGACCGCTGCCGGGGTAGCCCCCGACGACCTATTTCGCGGTACGCACCTCACCCCCGATCGGCTGTGGAACCACCCAAAGGTGGAGCCGATGGATTTTCTGACCTTGCTACGCAACGCGAGGGCGCAAAATCATAACCTGCGGTTGGGTTTGCTCGCGGGCGGCAAAAACAGGGTAGCCGGCCTGGGCATCATGGGTATGGCCATGATGGCGGCACCCACCCTCGGTGATGGCCTCAAGGCCATGACCAGTTATTCCACCGTGGAGGCCGGATATTTACGCTTCCCCGTAGTAGTCGGACATGCCCTGACTCGCATCGAATTCGAATCGGAGGTCGATCTGGATGATTGTCTCGATATCCACGTGGAGGCAGTGTTTTCGCTGTTTCAGGACTACATCGAAGATCTTGTGGGCGCAAACCGCCATGAAATCAGCTTTGCAGTAACTTACGACGGAGCTCCCTACAGCGAGATCTATCAGGCGCTGTTCTCGGGCCCCGTGCGATACAACCAGAGACTCAATGCCATCTACTTTCCAACGGCATGGCTAAAAATCCCATCCCCCTACAAAGACAGCAACAATTGGCTGTTGTCCCAGCGGCTCCTGGGAGAACAGCTCCAGGCTGCCAGCGGCGCCAATAAAAACCCCTTCAGCCAACATATTAAGTACACCTTGAGGGCGCATGAACCTCCGCTACCTGACGCAAATCATCTGGCCGCATCCCTTCACTTGTCATCACGGACGCTGAATCGAAGACTGCGCGAAGAGGGAGCCACCTTTCGTCAGCTAAAGGTGGAAGCCATTCATCATGCTGCAAAACAAATGCTGCTTGAGGGTATCAGCGTTGAGGCCATCGCCGCGATACACGGCTATGAGAACGCCGCCAACTTCCGGCGCTCTTTTCGATTAAACAACGGTTGCTCCCCGAAAGAATGGCTCAAGACGGAACAGGCCCGGCAAACTAATCGGTATTGGGACGGGCTTTAATCCTGAAAAACCGCCGGGTAAACACCGACTGGAAAAGCGGGTCCAGATAGCGATAGAGACGTCCTGAAATCACTACGGGTATGCCGCGCTCTACGCCTTCAATCGCATCCTTGACGACCACATCAGCGGTGTACCACAGCCAACTAGGCATACCCGCTTTCATGGCCGATAACCCCGCGGTTTCATGAAAATCGGTGTGGGTGAAACCCGGACACAGCGCGCAAACGTGAACACCGCTAGCCGCGGTGGTTAGGTTGAGTTCTTCCGACAGCGATACCAAATAGGCTTTGCTCGGACCGTAGTTACAGCCTCCCGAGCGAGGAATGCGACCCGCTACCGAGGCAACATTGATGACTCGCCCATATCCACGCCCGAGCATGGCAGGGATCAATCGATGACAAAGCTCAGCGACCGCCGTCATCATCAATTGGTAAAACCTTTGTTGCTCCTGCCAGTCCGGATCCAGTAGCAGATCGGGCCCAGCCACGCCGGCGTTGTTGATAAGCCAATCGATCTCCACCCCTCGCTCATCACAGGATTGAACGATAAAAGCGGGCGCCGAGGGCGCGTATAGATCAGCGACAATGGTCTCCACCTTAACGCCGTAATCGGCTGTCAGTGTTTCAGCCAGAGCCTGCAGTTTGTCCTCCCGACGGGCGACCAAAACCAGATTGTGCCCCTTGCGGGCCAGCTGGCGCGCAAATTCGGCGCCCAGCCCCGCCGAGGCCCCGGTAATTAATGCATGGCTGTTCGTCATCGTAACGTTCCTTCGGTCAGGCGGCTGAGAGCGTATAACCCGCCCGCGGAAAATGCACGTGAAGGGCACCAAACGGTTCAGTCCCGCGCGCGACAATAATTCGCTCTTCGTTCACGCAAACCAACGTCCCCGAAACAGGCACCTGCCCATAATCTCCGGGAGCAACCGACACCAACCGCCCAATCAACGCGTGCTCGTCACCTAGGGGTAGCTCTCTTGGCTCGGCGTCTCGCGCCATCGCAAAAACGGCGTCAGCTGTCGCCTCTTGTCGGTCACCATGGCCAAAACTGACCATCTCCTGCACCCAGCGCTGAAGGTGCGGCTGTGTATCGCTGATTGGCGCGCCACTAATGCTTAAATAAAAAGTTGTTGGGTGGATAACAGCAAAGTCGGCGTACCCAGGGGTCGCTCCTGACAAAAACTGGCTGTGGGCGAGATGCTGGTTTAAATCTTGCAGAAATTGCTCAATCAGCTGTGCCGCTCGTTCGCCGCGAGGCGGGCGAATGGTGGCCGTTTTCATCATCCGGGTTCGGTCTTTGAAGAACCGATACGTGTCGCGCAGACCAAATCGACTTACCAGCCCCTTGAGCAGTTTTAGGGGCGGCTGACTGGTAACGACAGAAAAGAACACATCGCCCTGCGCCCTGGCGACCAGCGCAGCAGCCGGCGCCTCGGGGCTGTCCACACGGAGACTGGGCCGATCCATTTGAGCCGCCAACTCATTGGCGATCAGTGCGGTATCGCAAAATAAATCAGCACCTTGCTGTAAGACTGGTATTCGACGGTACCCACCTACCAGGGGATCGAGATGAGGTCGTGGTGGCATCGCTGGCGAAAGCAAGGAGTACCAGGAGAGATTCAGGTACCCGAACATCAATCGGATTTTTTCAGCGTAGGGCGAATCCTCATAGTGATGGAGAACTAGCGACGTCGAGTCCATACGACTTCCTTGGGCAAATTTTTGGGCGATGTGGTTGCCTTGCGGTTGGCTTAACCCACCCTTAAGTGCAACCCAACATACATGAGATGGGCGATTACAACGCCCAGCGTTAAGCGGAGCCTCAGCCGACCATACCACAGCGCCATATCAGCGAGGCGAAGCTCGTACCAAAGCAAACAAAGAAACCCCAGCATCAGCAGCACGGCGGCGACCATGGCCTGTGCAGTAAGCACAGCGGCTACCGCGTAAATGACGATTCCATTGCTGACGATTCGCCGCAAGATCTGCTCCTTTCCGGAAGTGTGCCCGGCTTGACCCCAAAGCGCGCCGGATAGAAAGCACAAAATGGCGAGGGAATAGACAATAAAGGCTTGCACCGAGAGCGACTGCGGATAATCAGTAAAGACCGCAAATCCCACTACAGCGCCGTAGAAAGGGATGAGCCCGGCATAGCCCAGGCGCTCGGTGACTAGCTGGTCTCGCAAGGGTCGGGTAACTCCGGATGTCGGACGATGGTAAGGAGGATCTCGCCCACCGTCACACCCCACTTTTTCATTTTTGATTCGTTGATGACCACGTCATCAGACACCCGATACATGCGGTCATCAATTCTTACAACGAACGGGCCGCTATCGAGCTCCAGCTGCAACAGATAATCGAGAAACATCGCATTACCGCGCCACGCGGCGTTACCCTTTCCCACCACATCACCGGCGGTAGCGACATAGCCGCCATCCGGATCGGGGGTCAGGGTCCATATCCTTGTTTGCCGCTCACCATCGTCAAACACAAATTGCTCATCAAGGGTGCCAACTCCACCATCCCAGCAGGCTCGAATGTCGGCATTGAAATGACGAATAGCTTTCCCACGGAAATCTTTTACGACTCCGTGTGCCGTGAGTTGTCCTGAGAAAAAGTCCGCAGGTGCAAATTGAGGGGCTGTATCGGCGTAGTCGTCAATCGCTACCGAGCCGCAACCTACGAGGCTGCCGAAAAGGAGCAGATAAACGCCCAGGAACCGGAAGCATAAAAAACCCCGGCCCAATGGGCCGGGGAAGAAAAACCATCTGGGGGAAGATGGCTTAAAACACAGAGAAAACACGCCGAGGGTCACCCGCTGGCTGTTTTGATGCAGGAAGTTACGCCCTGATCTTGGGCTCGGATCACTGACGGACTGGACAAACCTGAGACAATGCTCGGAGACTGCTAGGTGCCAGACATCGAGGGCGCAGGGCACCCGGCTCACAAGCCCTCAGGGGAATGACTAAGACCGGTTCTTTAAAGTCATTTCTAGCTTGATATCGCGGTTACTTCTTTTAGGTCTCAGACATATTCTGAATAAGTTTTCGACAGGCATTCGAATCTCTGGCTGAATATGGGTGTGCGGTCAGAATCTGTTTTCGGGCGCCCGGCACTCTCAAAACGCCGTCCTTTGACGCGAAATAACTGCGGAAACGGCGCGCCTCGACCAAGACCCAGAGCTGACATTCCTCTCAGCGGGCCTCACTCAATTCGCACTTTTCCCCTATTTTCGCCCCAGCAAACCCGCGAATCGCGTTGGCTGGGCATCACCCAATGTTGGAGAAATCCCTATGAAAAGATCCAAGCGTGACATGTCAAAAAGGGCCTTTGAAAAAGGCTATCAGACCGGATTGGCCGGCCGCTCCAGTGAAATTTGCCCCCACACAGAGGGGCCACAACGACTGAGCTGGCTGCAAGGATGGCGCGAGGGTAGGACAGATCAGTGGGACGGGTTAAACGGAGTCACGGCTTGTCATAAACTGTCGGGGTTCTGACCTCCCTATCCCCTTGGAACGACGGCTAAACCCCAGCAAATCGAACCTTTTGGGGTTGTTTTTGTCATAGAAGCCACCATAGTGTGCCGTGACGGCGTAAAAGAGAGTTTTCTGTGACCACAACCCCACTGATGCAACTCGAGCAATGGCTCGACAGCCAGATTATTGGCCAAAAAGACCTCATCCATAAATTGCTTATCGCGCTCCTCGCCGACGGTCACCTGTTGGTAGAAGGCGCCCCCGGCCTCGCCAAGACCCGCGCCATCAAACAGATGTCTGAGGGAATAGAAGGCAGCTTTCATCGCATACAGTTCACCCCGGACTTACTGCCGGGCGATGTCACGGGCACCGATATCTTCAGGCCACAGCAAGGTGTTTTCGAGTTTCAGCAAGGACCGATTTTCAACAATTTGATTCTGGCGGACGAAATTAACCGTGCCCCGGCCAAAGTGCAGTCGGCCCTGCTCGAGGCAATGGCCGAACGGCAGGTAAGCATCGGTACGCAAACCTACCCGCTGCCGTCGCTGTTTCTCGTGATGGCAACCCAGAATCCGATCGAACAGGAGGGCACCTATCCGCTGCCCGAAGCTCAGCTTGATCGATTTCTGATGCAGGTCAATGTCACTTACCCAGACGCCCAAGCCGAGACTCAGATTTTGCGGCTGGCCAGAAATGAAGCCAGCGGTGTGGCGCCTCCCGCACCAGCACTGATTAGTGAAGCAGCTATTCAGGCCGCCCGTGCTGAGGTGCTTGCCCTCCACATGGCACCCGCGGTTGAGGAATATATTGTTCAGCTGATTATGGCGACAAGACGGCCCGAAAATTATGACGCGGAGGTGGCTCAGTGGCTGGATTTTGGCGCCAGCCCCCGAGCCACAATCGCGCTTGATCGCTGCGCTCGGGCCCACGCATTTTTACAGGGGCGCGATTATGTCAGCCCCGATGACGTCCAGGCGGTCGCCAACGACTGCCTCAAACACCGACTGATTATTTCTTTTGAAGCCGAGGCTGCCGGGATCACAAGTGTCCAGGTTATTGAGCGGCTGCTGAGTATTGTTCCCGTCGGTTGACCACCGTGAAACCAGAAGCCCTGCTGCCCAAAGGCGCCACCAGTGATGTCGCCGCCCTCATCGGTACGCGATTTTCAGCGCGTTATCTCGACGTAACCAAGGCTAGTCGGGCCCTCGCCCATCTCGCCGGCGCGAAGCGGTCGCGGCAGCGTGGCAGGGGGGTCGAATTCGATGAGGTCCGGCAATACACCGCAGGGGATGATGTGCGGTCGATCGACTGGCGTGTTACTGCGCGCTCGGGGTCGCCCCATACAAAACTATTTCACGAGGAACGAGAACGCCCCGTCCTCGTCGCAGTTGATCTTCGACGCTCGATGCAGTTTGGCTCGAAAAACTGCTTCAAGTCAGTCTTGGCAGCCCACACCGCCAGCCTTCTCCTGTGGTCCGCTCTCGACAGGGGTGAGCGAGTTGGCGGCATGGTGGTCAGAGGTTCACAGGTAAGCGATTACCGACCGGCTCGATCACGCCACACCGTGCTGTCACTGATCGGCGAAATGACCACCCCGCACAGGGCAGGCGAGCAGGAAGTTGAGACCCCAATGGCCGAACAACTGCGCCAGCTCCGTCGGATTGCGAGACCCGGCAGCGCCCTCTTTATCGTGAGTGACTTTCACGATGGATTGGACCAAGGCGCGCTCGAGCCCCTGCGACAGCTCGCCAAGCATGTCCAAATCACCGCGATCGCAGTCCATGATCCCTTGGAACAGGAACTGCCCCTAGCCGGTCGCTATGTTGTCGCCGATGACCTCGGGAGAAGCGCATTGAATACTCAAAATAGCAGCCTTCGCTCCCACTATCGGGCCGTGTATGAGCAGCAAATTGCCGACCTAACATCGGCATTGCAGGGTTTGCGAATTCCATTGATTCGGATGCGCACCGATGAACCTCCGTTGCCCACCCTACAGCGCTATTTTCCGGCGCGCCAAACAGGGCGCTAAGAGGTCGGTCATGGATCCTCAATCGCTGCTTGATCAACTAGAGCCACTTCGCACCCCTCCGCCCATCGGCTGGTGGCCACCCGCTCCAGGCTGGTGGCTTGTCGCTGTCCTGCTACTGGCGGTACTCCTATTGCTAGCACGCTGGCTGTGGGCGCGATGGTGGGCAGGGGCATATCGACGTGATGCGAGCAAACAGCTAAACCAATGGAGTCGCCAGCCCGAAGCCGTCACCCTCGAGCAGATCAACCGACTCCTCAAGGCCACTGCCCTTAAAGCGTGGCCTTCTGAGGTTGTTGCATCGCTCAGCGAGGCAAGCTGGGTTGAGTTTCTTGAAGCGAGCACCGCCGGTAAAAGATCCACGGACTTCGCGATCCTCCGAGAGCTGTACCAAACACCGTCAATGCCCGCGCCGAACTCCCTCATCGATAGCGCTCGCGACTGGATACACTTTCACCGGGTGAAGCCGCTCAATCAATCTTCCAGCCCGACGCGGAACGCCGCGGGAGGTAGCAGAGGTGCTTGAGATTGCCTATCCATGGCTCGGTTTGTTGCTGCCTTTACCGCTAGTCGTCAGGCTACTTCCCGGCGTGACGAGCCGAAATGAGTTGGCGATTCGAGCTCCCTTCGCCGCGCGCTGGCGCAGCCTGTCATCGCAACAACGAGGTTCGGCTTTTTCCCAAACACGGCTCCGCGTACTCTTGTTGACGCTGATTTGGTGCTGCCTACTTGTCGCGGCAATGCGACCCCAATGGATCGGGGATCCCATAGAGCTACCCAACTCCGGACGAGACTTAATGCTGGCCATCGACTTGTCGGGCAGTATGCAGATAGAAGACATGCAGGTCGGCAACACGCTGGTATCAAGGATCACCGCGGTTAAAGCCATCGCTGCAGATTTTGCCTCTCGGCGCACCGGGGACCGTGTAGGTCTGATTCTATTCGGTACTCGCGCCTATGTGCAGGCGCCACTGACCTTCGACACCAAAACGGTTCGTCAGTTTATCGAAGAGTCCCAGCTGGGATTTGCCGGGGAGGACACGGCGATTGGCGACGCTCTAGGTCTGGCCATAAAACGTCTGCGCGAGCGCCCCGCTGAATCCCGCGTGTTGATTCTGTTGACAGATGGCCAGGATACCGCAAGCACGGTCGATCCTATGGAAGCGGCATCGCTGGCCTCTGAGATGGGCGTAAAGATTTATACGATCGGCATCAGTCGACGACTGGGCACGGGTCGCAACACCTCTGGAGAAGTGGACGAAGCGCTGATGACCGCCATTGCCACCTCCACCGGCGGCCGTTACTTCCGGGCGCGAACGCCCGCTGAACTCCAGGAGGTCTACGACGTCCTAGACCAACTGGAACCCGTCGAACAGGCGACCTCGACCTTCCGACCGGTCCAGGCATTAAGTTGGCCACCCCTGCTCGCGGCTTTCAGTCTGTCGTTATTGTTGCTCCTGGCTCGCGCTGACGTGGCTGCTCGGTCCACACAATCTGTCCCAATCTCTGGAGTCACGTCCCGTGTCTGAGATGGCGGCCACGTTTTTGCGGCCCGAGGCTCTCTGGTTGGCCTTGCTGGTTATCCCGGCTGTCTGGCTTGCGATAAAAGCCTCTGGCGCTCGCGGTGATTGGTCGAAAGTGATTGACCCTGAATTACTTCGTCACCTTCTTGAGGATAATGCGGCGCGAGAAACCCGCCGTGCTCACTGGCTAGTGCCCCTGGGCCTAGTGTTGGCGATCCTAGGAATCGCCGGACCGAGCTTCAGCAAAATCGATGTCCCGGTGTTCCAACGCGCCGACGCCTTGGTCATCATACTAGACCTCAGCGCCTCGATGAGCGCCGCGGACATCCAACCCAGCCGGGTCCAACGGGCGCGACAAAAGATTCTCGATATCCTTAGCCGGCGCAGCGAAGGCGTCACCGGCCTGGTGGTCTATGCCGGCGATGCTCATGTTGTCGCCCCTCTTACCGACGACCGCCGCACGATTGAAAATCTCCTACCTGCCCTGGATCCGGCGATCATGCCATTACCCGGCTCCAATCCCACCGCCGCCCTAGAGGCCGCTACTGATTTACTGGCAGCGGCGGGCGTAGCCAACGGCCAGCTGTTGCTCCTGACTGACGGTATGCCAAAGTTTGAAGCAGATGACATTGCCGGCAAGTTACAAGACAACAATGCCAGCATAGCCATACTCGCCATTGGCACCGCGGCGGGGGCGCCTATTCCGAGAAGCGATGGTGGCTTTTTGCGATCCGACAGCGGCGAAATCGTCATCCCCAGTCTGGATAGCGACGGGTTGCGGTCTATCGCCAATCAGCTCAGTGGCCGTTACGCCGAAGTCAGTTTGGACAATACCGATCTCGACCAAGTGCTCATCAATCCGCTACTCGATGATTCGGGAGACCTTCAGCTCGACCGTAAAACCGATACCTGGCTCGATCAGGGCAATTGGATTGCCTTATTGCTGGCGGTATGTCTGTTACCCCTGTTTCGTCGCGGGGCACTGGCGGTGGTGTTGATAGCACCACTTTTTTGGAGCCATCCTGCGCACGCTCAATGGGTCGATGAACTATGGCGCACCCCAGATCAGCGGGGAGCACAAGCGTTAGAGGCGGGCAACAGCGAACAAGCAGCCACGCTGTTTCAGGAGCCCGGCTGGCGCGGAGTGGCTCAATATCAGGCCGGGCAATGGGTTGAGTCAGCAACAACCTTCGACGGCCTAGACACGGCTGACAGCTGGTACAACAAAGGTAACGCCCTGGCAAAAGCGGGGGCGTACCAAGATGCCCTGAACGCCTATGATCGCTCTCTGGCGATGCAACCCGATAAACAGGATGCCGTGACGAATCGGGACATCGTGCGTCAGCTCCTTGAGCAGCAGGAAGACACATCACAGGATCAAAAAGAACAAAGTGACCAAGGTGAGGAAGGCGATCAAAATCAATCCTCTGACGATCAGTCGGGGAATGGTAATGAGCAGGAGAATAGCGATAGCCAGCAGCAATCCCAAAATCAATCAGACTCAGACAACTCTGCCAGCCAGCAAAATTCGTCTGACTCCCCTTCCGAGGGCAGCGAGGCGCAAAGCGATACCGATCAGCAAGATGAGTCCGCGCAGCAGAGCGCTGAAGAATTGAGCGAGGAGATGCGTGAGCGGCTACAAGCACAAACCCAGGAACAGATGGGTAAGTTTGATGAGGGCTTGGAGAAGCAGCAGGCACTCGAGCAATGGATGCGTCGAGTGCCGGATGATCCGGGTGGGTTACTGCAGCGAAAATTCAGGTATGAAACGATTCAGCGAATGAGACGCGGTGAGGATCCAGACAATGACGTGCGGTGGTAAACCCTTACAACCCATTCTGCTGCTTTTAGGGCTACTTTTACTGCCATTCAACGCTTGGGCAGCGATTACCACTGAAGTCGATCGCACCGAGGTCGCGCTAGGCGAGACTCTTCGACTCACCATCCGCGGCGATGCGGGAGAGCAGCCAAGCGATCTTGACTTATCGGAGATCGAGCGGGACTTCGAGATTCTCCAGCGGTCAAGCTCAACCAGTGCTCGCTTGGTCGGTGGGCAGCAAAGCGTCACCCGGACTCTGGAACTAGATCTCGCACCCCGTCGCGATGGTGTAATGACTATCCCCTCTTTGGTCACAGGGGGCAAACGAACCACACCTATTGCCATCAAAGTATCACCTGAACCCCTTGTGGCCCCAGGTGATGAGTTGGTGTTGTTCGACAGCGCCGTCGACAAGACTGACGTCTACGTCCAGGCGCAGCTTATTTTGACCGTAACGCTGCAGCAAGCCATCAATCTTGATAACCGCACCATCACCGAGTTAGACATCCCCGACATATACGTAGAACCTCTAGAGCAGAAAAGTTTTCAGCGCCGGATCGCGGGAAGGCTCTGGCAGGTAACCGAGCTTCGCTACGCGCTATTTCCACAAAAATCAGGGGCCTTTGAAATTCCCGCTCTGGCATTCTCTGGCCGGGAGCTACTACCCGGCCGCTCCTTACTGGGCGCTCGACTGGGACGACGAATCGCCCTGGATTCAGAGCCTATTACGATCGACGTCAAACCGGTCCCTGCCAGCTTCCCCGGTGACGTGTGGCTGCCCGCCAGCCGCCTCACTTTGACCAGCCAATGGAGTGCAGCGCCCAACGCCCTTGTTACGGGAGATTCAACGACGCGCACCTTGGAACTCACAGCCGAGGGCTTACAAGGCAGCCAGCTACCGCCCCTCACCAGCCTCGGCGGATCGAGTAGCTTGGATGGACTGCGTTTTTATCCCGACAAAGAAACGATCGATCAGCGAGAAGTGTCCACGGGTCTCGAAGGGTATCGACTGCAGAGCGAGGCCCTGGTCGCAACCCGACCCGGCAATTGGGAGTTACCGCCCCTCTCGATCCCCTGGTGGAATACCGATACAGACACCTTGGAGTTTGCACGCTTACCCGAAGAGACAATCGCTGTTTCTGGGTCCTCCACATCCGAATATGGCACTACTGATCCGGTAGAAACTTCATTAGATAGTGCTATAAACCCATCCGACAGGGTCTCACGCTATTGGCTCGGCACCGCGGCATTGGGTTGGTTGCTGGCCGCCGTATTTGCCGGACTATGGCTTAGGCTAAGACGACGCCTAAATTCGGCCCGCCAAAAGCCAGGAAGAGAAAAAATCGACGCCAGCAAAGCGCTCGTGCAGCTGCGTCTCGCCTGCTCCTCAAACGATCCTGAGGCGGCCCGCCAAGCGGTACTGAACTGGTTTCAAGATCAACGAGAGACTATTGGACACCTTAGCCTGAGCGACGTCGGTAACCATGTAGAGTCAGCGCTTGCCGAGGAACTACGACGCCTCGACGCAGCACTCTATCAGCGAGAAGCGGCTGACTGGACCGGAGATCGCTTGTTTGGACTCGTCAAGGAAGAAAACAGCCGGCCAGCAAAAAGCAAAAGTGAGGCCGCCTCGCTGTCGCTGTACCCTACAGGTTAGACGGGGGTGGTCTCTGCCGAGAACATATAGCCCGCGCCACGCACGGTACGAACGAGAGAGCGCCCGTCCGAAGTGGTAATTTTCTTGCGGATGCGACTAACGAGGTTATCAACGTTGCGATCAGACCCTTGCCAACCCTCCGCATGAGCAGACTTCAACAAAACGTCACGCGACAGCACCTCTCTGGGCTGAGTAACCAGAGCTTTTAGAATCGCAAATTCCAGCGTGGTGAGCGGAACTTCTTTTCCTTCTGGATTGAGTAACAACATGCCGCTTAGGTCGAGTATGTAGTCGGCGAAGCCCAGCCGGCCTGTGTCGGCTGAAGCCTGCGAAAGCCTTTCGCCGTAGCGCACCCCGCCTGTCCTATATATCAGTTGACGAATGCGAGCGACGAGCTCTCGAGGGCTACAAGGCTTCACCAGATAATCATCGGCGCCCATTTCGATACAGGCCACACGCTCGATTTCGTCGCTGCGGCCGGAGATGACGATGATGCCGATGTCACTTTTTGATCGTATTTGACGGATAATATCGGCACCGGAACCGTCAGGCAGCGCCAGATCAACCACTGCCACCTGTGGCCTGACCTCATCAAGCGCCGGCCAAAAATCAGCCACAGTCAACACATGTTTTGACTCGAATCCCCACTGCTCGAAAGCTTCCGAGAGCTCCTCGCCCGTTGGAGCGTCGTCTTCAACTATTAATACTGTAATCACATCGGCATCTCTAAGCTAAAACCAACCGCAACGAGGGATATCCCTATAGAACGACTCGCCCTATACTATACGGAGATTGGTCTTCAGTTCACATCCTTCGGAACCCTTATCCCATGAAAATCCTACTTGCTGAAGATGAAGCTCAGGTTAGAGATGAGCTAACAGAGCTTCTGTCGAAGGAAGGGCACGAAATGTGCACCGCCGCCGACGGCATCGAGGCCTTTGAAAAATTCCGCGATGACGAGGCTGTAGACCTGCTGCTCCTGGATATTCGCATGCCACGCTGTACCGGCCTACAAACCCTGGACGCCATCAATAAGTTAAACGTTGAGCAAGACCGGATTTACGAAGCGATTTTTATTACCGGGAACAACGAGAGCGAAGCCATCATCTCGGCATTAAAGTTAGGCGCCTTCTCCTTTTTGTTCAAACCACTGGTAGTTGAGGATTTGCTTCGGGAAGTCGGAGAAGCTACCGATCGCATCAACCAACGGCGCTATCGGCGCTTCCAGCAGGCCACGCTCGAGGCGCAGGTAGAATCGAAGTCTCTCCAGATTCTACGCATGAATGATGAGATGAAAGGCGGCATGGGCGCGGCTTTTAGTCTGGCGGCCATGGCGGCTGAGCACTACGCTCCGGGCATTGATATGCACATCCACCGGATCGCTGAGATGTCGGCAGCCCTCGCTCAACGCATGGGCTTTGAGCGCGTGCACTGCCAGCAGCTCAGACTCGCGAGCATGCTGCATGATATCGGCAAGCTCGATAAAAACGCGGAACTTTACAACGCCGAGCGTAAGCTCACCGCGGAAGAGTTTGAAATCACCAAAACCCACACATCCCACGGCGACACCATCCTCTCAAGCTATGACGACCCTGTTTTTAAAATGGCGCGGAAAATCGCAGCTCAGCACCATGAAAACCATGATGGCACAGGCTATCCGCTTGGACTCGCAGGCGGTGACATCGCCATAGAGGCCGCCATTGTGCATGTCGCAGACGTCTACGATAACCTGCGAGCGCCCAGGCCATACAGAGAAGAACTACCGCACTACCGTGCGGTCGATATCCTGATTAATGGGGACGAGAAATCGACCCCGGATCACTTCAACCCTGATGTGCTACAGGCTCTTCTTGGGCAGCATCGAGAAATTGAAGCCATTTACGAACGCTACAAGCCCGCTGTCGTGCGCTCACTTTAATCCGCCTCTGACAACGAGCGCTGTACCACCTCGAATACATCCCGGGACAAATTTTCCACCGCGGCGATACGCTCAAGCTGTTCACGCATGCTTGTTTGCCCTGCCGCATATCGGCGAAACCGCGTTAGCGGCACACATAGGCGCGCGG
>CBFHQV010000054.1:0-14763 GCA_965658055.1 Luminiphilus sp.
TGCTGGCGCTGATTCCTGCGACCAGCAAACAGCGGCTCGGAGCCGCGGATGTCGCGCCGGAATTTGGTCGTTTCGCCTGGTTTTCCATGATGTTTGGCGCCGGCATTGGAGTGGGCATGTTGACCTACTCAACCGCCGAACCCCTGTATCATTTTGGCAACAACCCCGACGTCATTATGGGTCATGCCGGGGCCCTTACGCCCGAAAATGTCCGCTACGCCTACAAGTGGACGTTGCTCCACTATGGGCTCACTCCTTGGGCATGCTATTCCGTTGTGGGGCTCTCCTTGGCCTATTTTTCCTATCGCAAGGGACTGCCTCTCACGATTCGCTCGCCTTTTAGCGCCCTGCTGGGTCGTCGACTCGGCACCGTGGCGGGCGGACTCGTTGATACCGCGGCGATTCTGGCTACGGTCATCGGTATCGCAGTCACCATTGGCTACGGCGTCTCGCAACTCGCCTACGGTTTTCATCACGTTGCCGACTGGGACTGGCTGTTAGACGAGGGGCAACCCAGCATCATGGCGCTCAGTGCAGCGGTGTTTATCATCGTCTTTGCGTCGATGCTCTCTGCGCTCTCGGGCATTGGCCGCGGTATCAAGTGGCTTTCAAACCTCAATATGGTGCTGTCCTGGCTGCTACTGCTGGTGTTTGTCATCTTCGGCGCAACCTTGTTTGCCGGGGAGGCGTTCATCTTTGGCATAGTCGACTACGTCAAGGCACTACCCGAGATGTCGCTCACCGTCTGGTCGCCCGATGGCTCCGAGGAATCTGCCGCCTTAAGCAGCTGGCAGGCGAGCTGGACGATTTTTTATTGGGCGTGGTGGATAGCGTTTACGCCCTTCGTTGGACTGTTTCTGGCGCGGGTTTCCCGGGGCAGAACTATCCGAGAATATGTTGTCGGCGCGATGGTCCTGCCCTCGGCGATGTGCTTTGCCTGGTTCTGCATTCTCGGGGGTACCGCTCTGGATCTTGAGCTATCCGGTATGGCGGGCGGTAGTATCTTGAACGCGGATTTGTCGGCACAGCTATTTGCCACCCTTGATGTACTGTTCAGTGCACCCTGGGTATTCCCCATGGCCTGCCTCTGCGTCATTCTTTTGCTCACCTACCTTATAACCTCGGCAGACTCCGCGGTGCTCGTTATCAACACGATTGTTTCCGGAGGCACCGAGGACGATCATGATGCGCGCCATATCGTCTTGTGGAGTGCACTTCTCGGGCTGGTCATTATTACACTGCTCATTGCAGGCGGTTTGGATGCGCTACGCTCGGTGATGATAATCGGCGCCCTGCCCTTCTCATTCGTGATGGCGTTCATGCTGTTCGCGCTGATCCTCATGATCTGGCGAGACAGGCACGATTCCGATTAATGGCATCTGCACAGGTGGCCTTGCAACAACCGCCAGCCTGCGAGCACCTGAAATACTGAAGATCGCAAGTCACCCCTCTGTAAAAACTGCTGGCTTAGGTGTACTTTTTAAAGACCAAGGAGGTTGATCCCCACCATGTCAACAACACCGCTGAACAAGCAACATGCCGGCCCGTCTGATACGACCGGCGTCGCTGGCTTTTTACGCTCGATTATCAGCGTTGGACGGGAGCTTCTCAGCGGCAGACCGACGGTGTCGGCGGCCACGGCGGCGAGCTTGGCCGGCGAATGTCATGCGCTGCTACACCACCGTGGCGAGGCTTCGGGACTCGCGCTGGCAGACGACATCAATAAGGCCTACGCCGCGTTGGACGAGCAGCAAAAGCTCCTCTTTTTCCAAGCGCTGCATCAAGAATTTGCTGTCGATCCGACACAAGTTACTGCCGCTGCCATCCAGTATAACGATGAACCCAATCACGACACGCTGATGCAAATTACCAAAGCGGTGGAAGCGCCAAGAGTGCGCCTATTTCGCCGCATGAATATGGCGCCCGGCGGCACTTCCATGTTGGTGAAACTGCGGGGAGATCTACTGGCAGTATTGCCGCAACACCCCGAACTCAGAGCCGTCGACTCTGATTTAAAGCACCAGTTTATTTCCTGGTTTAACAAGGGTTTTCTCGAGTTGCGCGCCATTGATTGGAATTCGCCGGCGCTCGTGCTCGAACGCATCATCGAATACGAGTCGGTGCACGCTATCAACGGCTGGGACGATCTTCGCTCCCGACTTCGGGAAGATCGTCTCTGCTACGCGTTCTTTCACCCCGCGTTACCCAACGATCCGCTTGTGTTCGTTGAGATCGCTCTGACCCATGGTACTCCCACCGCCGTTGGGCCGCTGCTTGATCTCTCCCGGCGCACCGGGAATCACAGTGAGTTCGATACGGTTGTTTTCTACTCTATCAGTAACTGCCATCCCGGATTGGCCGGGGTTTCCTTTGGAAATTTTCTGATTAAACAAGTGGTCGAGAAGATCAGTAAACGACACGCACAGGCGAAAACCTATGTGACGCTGTCACCGGTACCCGGTTTCTGCCGCTGGCTCGATTCTGCCTCGGCTGAGCATGGCGTCGATGCCGAAATGATAAGATCCATGGCAGCGTCACAAGGGAGCGACGCTCCCTCAGAATCCCGTGATGTGGCGCTCAGACTCTGCGCCCATTATCTGATCAACGAAAAAAGCGGCCAGCTCGCCATGGACCCGGTGGCTCGTTTTCATTTGGGCAATGGCGCGCAGCTCGCAGGTATCCACTGGGCGGCTGATCTGAGCGATAAGGGGCTCGCGCAGTCCGCCGGGATCATGGTGAACTACCACTACGACATAAGCGCTATCGAGCGCAATCATGACGCCTACTTTGATCGCGGTGAAATCGCCGTCACGAAGGGAATCAATCGCCTACTCGGCTGACCTCCGGGACAAGCGATCAAAGTAATCTCGCGCCGCCATCATGACTTTGGGCGCCAGCAGCAAGGTGCTGATCATAGTGGGGATTGCCATTAACCCGTAGCTCCCCGAAATCAGATTGAACACCACATCGATACTGACGGTGGCGCCGAATACAACCGCGACAATAAAAAACCAGCGAAACAAAGGTTGCCAGCGAGCGCCCACCAAAAAGCCAAAACATTTGGCCCCGTAATACCACCCCGTAAACATGGTGGTGGTACTCAAAATCAAGGCCACAAAGCCAAGCGCAATCAAACCCGTAACGCCCATCGTGGACTCAAAGGCCTCTGCGGTCAGAGTGATTCCCGAGAGATCTCCCGGTGCCTGCCATTCACCCGCGAGCAAAATAACCAGCGCGGTGCAGGTGCATACCAGCATGGTGTCAAAGACTGGGCCCAGAGTCGCCACCAAACCCTCGCGCACAGGTTCCCGGGTCTTTGCCGCGCCGTGCGCCATGACCTCGGTACCCACACCAGCCTCGTTGGAGAACACCCCTCGACTCACGCCAATAAGCATCACACCCACGAATCCTCCCCCGACGGCCGAGGGCTGGAAGGCTTCGGACAGTATCAACAAAAACACCCCGGGAACCGCTGACCAATGGCTGACAATCACCCACAGGGTCATGGAAACATACACGACGACCATCAGGGGCAAGGTAGCGACCGCCACTTTCGCCACCCGCGGCAAGCCACCAAAAATCACGGCGCCCACTAACAAGGCCAAACCGAGTCCGGTCAGTGGTGCAGACCAGGTGGGAGGCGCTCCCGCAAAAAGCGTATTGTTAATTAATGCTGTCAGCTGATTTGCCTGAAACATGGGCAAGGTGCCAATCAGCCCTGCCAGAGAAAACAAGATGGCGAGCGGATAAAAGGCACGCGGCAAAGCCTCTCGGATGACATACATGGGTCCACCCTGTAGCTGGCCAAGGCTGTCATACCCCCGGTACATGACGCCTAGGGAACAGGTGAAAAACTTGGTGGCAATCCCGACCAACGCTGACATCCACATCCAAAACACGGCGCCGGGCCCGCCCGCCACAATGGCGAGGGCAACACCGGCTATGTTGCCAAGCCCCATTGTATTGGATAGCGCTGCAGCCAACGCTTGAAAATGGCTCAGCTCCCCGGGCTCATCCGGGGTATCAAACTTACCCGCCATGATGGCGAAGGCATGACCGAGATAGCGATAAGGCAAGGCCCGCGAGAACACCAAAAAGAAAAAGCCGCCACCCAACAGCAAGGCGACCATAGGCGCGCCCCAAATGGTGTCTACAAAAGCCAGCGAGAAGGCTTCGAGGGTCTCAATCATCGCAAGGATCCGAGCAAGCGGGTAACCGGCACACTACCACAGCAGCGCACCGGCGGGAGACGCCGCCTCGAGTGCTATCAAAACGCGGGTGCCTAGCAAAACGAGCGTGGCTAGCAACCCCGGGGGCCTGTAAAAAATGCAGCGCTTGTTATGACCCGCGGAGGACGCAAAAACCCCCGCAGGGCTACAGCAATTCGGTCTAGAAAAAGGTAATGTAACGGACCGGTCATCGTCCGCATGTCGAATATGATGACGGGAGTAGCACGATGAATGAGCCGCCCTGGGGCGGCCCCACAAGAAAAGATCCCACGACACACTAAAAGGAAATCACTATGTTTAGCCATATTATGGTGGGCGCGAATGATCTAGACGCCGCCAAAACTTTCTACGATGCAACCCTCGGTGCCTTGGGCTACGGACCCGGGGTTGTGGATCCGAAAGGGCGCATCTTTTATATGACTGACACGGGTATCTTTGCCGTGACTGCCCCCATCGATGGCAATCCGGCGACCCATGGCAACGGCTCCACGATCGGCTTTGCCGCAGCCACCACTGACGCCGCCGATGCCTGGCATGCTGCCGGTCTTGCCAATGGTGGCACCTCCTGCGAAGAGCCCCCCGGTGTTCGTGAAGGCGACATGGGTGCGTTGTACCTGGCTTACTTGCGCGACCCCTCAGGTAACAAGCTTTGCGCGTTGTTGCGGGTATAAAGCTGCAAGTCAAAGTTCAGTCGTCTGAACCGGTACCGCGGGCCAGTCCCGCGGTCCTCTGTTATTTCGCTAGGGCAGCATTCACCTGAAGAGGGATTCTGCTATGACATCGCGCACCTACACTGGCGGCATTCACCACTACCTGAAGCTTGACGGACTCGGTGGCGCATCAAGCGTGGATCCCACCGAAATGCTTGGTGAAGGACATTGGGTGCATCTCGATGCCGCGCACCCGGACTCCCGCGCCTGGCTTGAAACTCATACCACCCTCATACCCATGGCTATTGATGCCTTGCTGGCCGAAGAGACCCGCCCCCGGCTGGCGACTCGCGGCAACAACCTGCTCGTCACATTGCGCGGAATCAACCCAAACGCCGATCAAGATCTTGAGGATATGATTTCGCTTCGGGTTTGGTGTGACGGAACACGGCTGATCACCACTCGACTCCGCTCACTCCCATCAACCCAGGATATTCGTGACGCTTTCAATGAAGCCATTGGCCCAAAAACTGTGCTCGAGATACTAATGCTCGGGATCGAACTATTATTGGAACGCCTGGAGCCGTCACTACATCGGCTCGAAGAGGACGCTATTGACCTTGAGGACCGTTCGCTTGAGGGAAATGAGTCAGTCAGTCACGCAGAGCTCAGTAACTTGCGGCGAAACGTGTTGGGCTTGAGACGGTTTCTGGGACCCCAGCGTGAAACTCTTCTCGGCCTCGCCGCTGCCCAGCTCGAGTGGCTTTCTGATATCGATCGAATCCAGTTGCGAGAGCTTGGCGAGCGGCAGGCACGGCACGTTGATTTGCTCGATCACATCGCCAGCCGAATCACTGTCGCTCAGGAAGAGATACGAAACAAACTGACTAACGCGATGAACGAACGCATGTATGTGATGTCGATTGCCGCGGCACTATTTCTTCCACTGAGCTTTTTTACAGGTCTCATGGGGATCAACGTTGGCGGCATGCCCGGTATCGAGGATTCGCGCGCATTCTGGATCGTGGCCGGCCTCTGCCTAGCAGTAATTTTGGGTCTGTTATACCTATTTCGCCGCCGGGGCTGGTGGTAGCGGCCTCTGGCGCGAGGCCAATGAACAAAAACTCTCCGCAGGATCCGGTGTACACTACTGGCCTGATAACTGATACCTCTCAGACGACATTCAAACTCAAGTCAACGGACCCTACTCATGAATCAAGCATTACCCGAGCGCGCAAAATTTCATCATATGAAAGACGGGACGGCAGACGACTGGGCTATTATCGGCGGTGAAGCCAAGGCCTTCGCAGCAACCGTTTATGAAAGAATTACCGATCACCTGAAGCTGCTGAGCGGCGACTGTGGTGGCTTTCCGGTGGATCGCCTGACCCATTGTTTGCAAACGGCAACACTGGCGCACAAGGATGGCAAGGATGACGAGTATGTTGTCTGCGCACTGCTCCACGACATTGGCGATACCCTCGGCCCCACGAACCACGCGGATATTGCCGCCACGATTCTCGAACCTTATGTCAGCGAAGAAAATCATTGGATGGTCAAACATCACGCGATTTTCCAGGGTTATTACTTCTTCGAGTATCTGGGTCTTGACCGAAATCTCAGGGATCAGTTCAAAGATCATCCCTACTATGAAAGAACTCTCGAGTTTATTGAGAAATACGATGCCCCGGCCTTTGACCCTGAGGCGGAAACTTACAGCCTTGAATTTTTTGAGCCGATGCTAAAAGCCGTACTCGCGCGTCCGAAAAAATCGCTGTACATGAGTGACGATAACGCGCTGTTTGATTGACCGGTGACTTCTGTCCAGCGCTGCTGCGATTGGTTACGCCGCACCAGCCTCTGCCTTGGCTTAATTGGGGCTTCGCCCCTAACCGTTGCGATCGAGGTCGATAAGCAATCCTCCGTGCCCGCGGCTAACGTCGCCCTTGAGGAGGTTGTGGTTACGACAAATCGTAACCTGCTGAATCAATCACTGTCCCAAAGTCACACCAGCTATGAGGTGAACCCGAATAGCGTCGTTGGTTTTCGTCGATCACTTGCCGACCTGGCCGTGCAGGTGCCGGGGGTAAGCTTCAACGGGCAAGGCGGGTTATTCCAAAGCTACAGTCTCCGTGGCCTGAGTCGCTGGCGAGTTCGCACCGAAGTGAATGGCATCCCGCTCCTGATTGATCGGCCGGCAGGGTCATCCGCTTCGTTCATTCCCCCTGATCTCGTGAGTCGCATTACCATCAGCCAAGGACCCAACTCCACGCTCTACGGGTCGGATGCGATGGGCGGGGTCATCACGCTGGACACCAAACCCGTTGGCCCACCCTCGTACAGCCTTAACTGGCAAGACAACGACAACAGCCTCTCTCTGACAGCCAAAGGGTCGATCAATTCTGTGCTTCATGGCGGGGTCACGCTTCGGCGTGCGAGTGAGGCGGAAGATGCGCAGGGACGACCTCTGAACACGGGATATGAGCAAGTGGCCTTGGCACTTCATGCTCAAAAAGATTGGGAGACGCTATCCCTGAGCGCCAGTTGGCTGCCGGCCCGGGGCAGAGATATCGGCAAATCCTCAAGCGACTTCCCTGCGACCAGCCAGGCTCGATACCCCCATGACGATCACAGCCTGGCAACGGTTCAGCTTAGGCAGGGTGATCGCTGGTTGGCTCGGCTTTACCACCACAGCCAGGACTGGGCTTCAGAAATTCGATCCGCGGACGCAAGTATTGACCGCACTCGATACCAAGGAGATACCGTCGGCGGGCTTGTTTACGCGGCGACGCCTTTTCCAGCGGGCGAGGGTCGAGTCGGAGTCGAGTGGCTCGGTCGGCGTGGTGTCAGCATCGACATAGAGAACCACAACGACTCACAAAGTGGAGCGTCCTATGAAAACACTGTTCATGGTGATCAGGACGACGTGGGGCTCTTCATCGATCAGATATGGCGCATGGACAGCACGACGCTGGAGCTGGGTGGCCGCTACGATCACATTGAGCAACAGGGCGGTGGGGCTTGGGTTAATCGAGCGGGGGTTGATGATGGCGCCTGGAGCGGTCATCTCGCCGTAAGTCGGTCACTAAGCAGCAGCTGGCAACTCACGGGTAAATTAGGCACAGGTTTTCGGTTCCCCACGCTGACCGAGCGCTTTTTCAACGGCAGCACACCGCGGGGACAGCTCGTTGGTAATCCCGCGCTCAAACCAGAAACCATCGAATCGGTTGAGCTGCGAACCGACTATCATCACGACGCGCTGCGCGTCGGTATCACCGGCTATTACAACTGGCTAGACGACTACATCGAACGGATTGCTCTCGCGCCCGATATCAGAAGCTATGCCAACGTGGATCGGGCCAACATTTGGGGCTATGAGGCTGTGGTGGATTGGCAAATGACCCCCAACCTGCGGCACCGGTTTCAGTATCAGTATCAGCGGGGTGAAGATAATGCGGGTCGATGGCTGGCGGATCTCAATCCGCCCTTGTGGTGCTATGGTTTGTCCTGGGAGACGCCCTACCTACAATTGCAGGCGGATCTGATGCACCGGCCTTCGCGGGATGAGGCGGCTGCTGGCGAACTCCCCCTGCCCTCAGCCACCTGGGTAGATGGCAGCTTGCGTTTTACCCTGTCGAGCTCGCTTGCGCTGACACTCTTTGCGAACAATGTTTTCAACGAGGAATACACCGGCAGTGCCGACGATCGCGCCGCCTATCAACCCGGTCGTACCCTGGGAATTGGCGTGTATTGGCAGCCCCAAGGCTAGTGCCCAATCAGTCCGCGCGTGGTGTAGTTCCCAAGCGGGCAAGGATCAGCTGGCCAGCCATGTAAGCTACCGTGCAAGCACCCCAGGCACTGGGTAGATCACCATTTGATTGTTATGCTCCATGCTCTGGCGTGTAACGCTATTTTCACCATGACACCAAGAGGTCACCCATGATCCCCAAGCTCCCCCACCGCACTCTTTTATCTTTATTGCTTACTCTCGCTTACTGCTTGGTCTTCCCAGCCCTCGCGTTGGCTGAGGAGACCGCGGCTAATGAAAAAAAACCCGACCCTTACGCAGGCTTAAAATGGCGCAATATCGGACCAGCCTTCATGTCGGGGCGCATCGCGGATATCGATTGGGACCCCAACGATAACTCCGTCTGGTACGTCGCGGTTGGCTCGGGGGGCGTGTGGAAAACCATCAATGCGGGGGTAACCTGGACCCCCGTGTTCGATAAGCAAACCTCCTACTCAATAGGTAACGTCACCGTCGATCCCTCAAACCCCCACCGTATTTGGGTAGGCACCGGGGAAGATGTCGGTGGGCGACATGTAGGTTTTGGTGACGGCATTTATCGCTCGGATGATGCCGGCAAAACCTGGGTGAAAAAGGGGCTCGAGAGCTCCCAGCATATTTCGACCATTCTGGTTCATCCCGAAGACTCCAACACGGTTTGGGTCGCGGTCCAGGGACCCCTGTGGACCAAGGGCGGGGATCGCGGCTTTTTCATGACCACTGACGGCGGAGAGACCTGGGAAAAAACCCTGGGCGGGGGTGAGTGGACCGGCGTTACCGATATCAAAATGGATCCTCGAAATCCCGATGTGCTCTACGCGGCCACCTGGCAGCACCACCGCACCGTGGCGGCGTATATGGGTGGCGGCCCCGAGAGTGGCATTCACAAGTCGACCGATGGCGGTCGCACCTGGGCACAGCTTAAGACCGGACTCCCCGAGGGCAATAAGGGCAAGATCGGTCTGGCAATCTCCCCACAAAATCCCGATGTCATCTACGCAGCGATCGAACTCAATCGCCGGGAAGGCGGGGTGTGGCGCTCCGACAACCGCGGCGGTAGCTGGGTGAAAGGCGCCGATGCGGTCGGTGGCGGTACCGGCCCCCACTACTACCAGGAAATTTTTGCGAGCCCCCATCAGTTCGATCGGCTCTACCTGGTCGGTCCCACCGTTCAGAAATCCGAGGACGGCGGCAAAACCTTTAGCCCTATGGCGCACCCAAACCAGCACGGGGATATGCATGCCATCGTGTTTCACCCCACCGACCCCGATTACATCATGATGGGGACGGATGGCGGTCTGTACGAAAGCTTCGACTTGGGCGCTACCTGGCGCTACATGGAAAATCTTCCGGTAACCCAGTACTACAAATTGGCTCTGGATGATGCCGAACCTTTCTACAACATCTACGGCGGCACCCAGGACAACAACACCCAAGGCGGACCATCCCGCACCGATAACGTTCACGGCATTCGCACCGCCGATTGGCAGGTGGTGTTGGGGGGCGATGGTCATCAACCGGCGACTGAACCGGGAAATCCCGACATCCTCTACGCCCAGTGGCAGCAGGGCAACCTCACTCGGGTCGATCTAACAACCGGGGAATCGGTGTATATCAAACCGCAACCCGCCGCCGGTGATCCGCCCGAGCGCTACAACTGGGACTCTCCTATTCTGGTGAGCTCGCATAATCCCACCACGCTTTTTTTCGGCTCACAGCGAGTGTGGCGATCGGATAACCGCGGGGATTCCTGGACGGCGATTTCTGCCGACCTGACCCGCAATGAAGATCGCATGCTAATGCCGCTCATGGATCAGACCTGGGGTTGGGATGCTCCCTGGGACATGTACGCCATGTCCGACTACAACACCATTACTTCTCTGGCTGAGAGCCCGCTGGAAGAGGGGCTGCTCTATGCAGGCACCGATGACGGATTGATTCATGTATCTCAGAACGGCGGCAAGGAGTGGCGCAAAATAGAAGTCGGCAATCTGCCGGGGGTACCCAAGACCGCCTTTGTGAATGATATTCGGGCGGATCTTCATGATGTCAATACGGTCTATGTCGCTCTCGACAACCACAAGTATGGAGACTTCAAGCCTTATCTTTTGGTCAGTCGCAACCGTGGCAAAAGCTGGCAAAGTATCACCGATGGCATACCCGACCGGCACCTAGTCTGGCGCGTAGTTCAGGATCACGAGCAGGCCCGCCTGCTCTTCGCTGCTACGGAGTTCGGCGTCTTTGTCAGCTTCAATGGCGGTGACTCCTGGGCCAAATTCAGCGCAGGCATGCCGACCATATCAATTCGCGATCTTCAGATTCAGCGCCGGGAAAACGATCTCGTCGCCGCGAGCTTCGGGCGGGGATTCTTTGTGCTCGATGATTATTCGGCGCTGAGGGAGCTGGCCGGCGACACCCTCAAGCAAGAGGCCGTGCTATTTCCAACCCGCGATGCGGACTGGTACTTCGAACGCGGCGTCCTGGGCGCAACGCGTAAAGGCTCTCAGGGCGATCAGCTCTATGTGGCGGACAATCCTCCGTTTGGTGCGGTACTCACCTACCACCTGGCCGAGGGCTTTCCGACCGCTGAAAAGCAGCGCCAGGAGCAAGAGAAAGCGGCACTCAAGGACAACAAGGCGGTGAAATTCCCGGGCTGGGATAGCGTGATCGCCGAACAGCGAGAGACGGCACCGGCACTGAAGCTCGTCATTAAAAATAGTGACGGCCAAGTGATTCGACGCATTGAGGCACCGACCAAGAAAGGATTTCATCGCGTGGCCTGGGATTTACGACACCCCTATTCGGGCTCGGTAGAAACACCGCCCAATTGGCAAGGACTCCCACCCAGCGGCTTCATGGCCATACCCGGCCAATACAGCGCCGAACTTGTTCTCGTCAAAGATGGCGCGAGCCGGGTGCTCGATGGTCCCGTGTCCTTTGCGGTAAATCGACTCTATGAGCCAGCGCTGAAAGGCGCGCCTTTGGAGGAGGTCAACGCTTTCTGGATGGAATTGGCTCAGGTTTCGGGTCAGGTCAGCGCGGCGAGCTATGCGCTTGATGATGCTGTTGAAGACATCGAGATCCTATACAAAATGTTGGCGGCTTCGGCCACACCACCCGGGGATCTGGAGTCGACTCTGCACCAACTCCGACAGGAGCTATACGTGCTTGAGGAAGCTCTGTCGGGTAACCAATCCAAGGGATCGATCGGGGCTTACGACGAGCATCGGATCACCAGCTGGCTCTGGCACGCCTACGGCGGTGTATCTGACTCTACCTATGGCCCCACACCCGCGCACCGACAAAGTCTCGATAACGCCAAAACCAGCTTCGCCCCTGTGCGCGATAGGCTAAACAGTATTCTGAGCGAGGACCTGCCGGCGATTAGAAGAGCCCTGAACGAGCGCGGTGCGCCCTGGGGTCGGGGGCAAGCAATTCCCGCGGGATAGATAACTACTCAAATCGCTTATTTTTGGGCGCGGCACAAACCTGCACCGCGCGCCAACCACAAGCCGCGGTTGACGTGCCAAGGCCTGTGGTAGGACTCCGCGGTATCATCATCATGGTCCCAGCCGCGGCAATGGTTCATTTCGTGCTCATAAATTGCTTCCGCAACGGCGGCCCATTGGTGAATCACACAATGCGCCTCGCCCCAACTCGCGGATCGCAGGGCGCAGGCGTCGCTCTCGGGATGCGGGCATACTGCTCGCAAGGTGGATAACTCTTCATGCACCACCACCCGGATGTCGGCCTGCAGTAAATCCTCACAGGGACGCTGGTGAGCCTCCTCACATATCGGCGGGTCTCCACCAAGAACACGGAAGTTACCGAGCAACGCGACCGTGACAGGCAGGCCTATCAGTCCGATCAGCACGATTTGACTCATCCAGGACTTTGGCGAGTCACGCACCCAGAGTATTTCCGTCTCGTTGCTGCAACTTATTCAACAAAGCGACTGATCTCTTCGAGGGATTTTTTAACCGTAGCCGCTCGGGGCACCATCGCCCCCTCTGCCGGGTGGCCCACGACGATTAACATCATCGGCCGTTCGCGCGGTGGGCGCTCGAGAATCTTGTTTAAAAATTTCATAGGGTTTGGCGTATGGGTGAGCGTCGCCAGCCCGGCCTGATGCAGTGCCGATAACAACAGTCCCGTCGCAATACCCACGGACTCAGGCACGTAGTAATTCTTTTGCCGGTTACCCTCTGCATCGGTTCTATATCGCTCGGCGAATACCGCGATCAGCCATGGCGCTGTTTCCAAAAACGGTTTTTGATCATCGGTGCCCAAGGGCGATAAATCTGCCAACCAATCGTCACCCGCTTTCCCGGCATAAAAAGCCCGCTCCTCTTCCTCTGCGGCAAGCCGAATCGCGCGCTTGATCTCAGGGTTACTGACACAGGCAAAGTGCCAGGGTTGGTGATTTGCGCCCGAGGGAGCAGACCCGGCAGCCCGCACGCAGGTTTCAATCAGCTCGCGCGCCACGGGAGTGGCGGCGAAATGGCGCACCGAGCGACGGGATTGCATTGACTGGCAATAGACCTGCGCACGAACCAGGCGCTCCTCCTCGGTCAGGGCCTCGGGCTTGGGTAGTGGAATGGGGTCATAGTGGTAGTCCATCCAACTAGACCGCAGTGCGATAGCTTCTTACCGATTCAAGCAACGTGGTAATGAGATGCCGCTCATCTTCATTCAGTTCGGGCCGCCAGACATCGAACAGCAGGATAATGCGGTCCTCATCGCTGCGATTCCAAGCTTCATGATTGATGCTATCGTCAAAAGCCCAACCCTCGCCGCGCCTTGTCTGCCGCTCGTCGTGACCCACACGTAGCCCACATTCGGGTGGCACAATCAACGGCAAGTGACAAATCAAGCGCGCGTTAAGCATGCCGGTATGGGGCGCGATCGTCGCTCCGGCGTTCAGCTTTGAAAACAATACCGATGGCGCAAGCCCCTTGATTTTTGTTAAGGGCAGCGACTTCATAAGTGTCACCGTCTCGGGGCAATAGGCCATCACGTCTTCGTCGGGCTCACCATCTTGCCAAAGATAGGCCGAGGTCCAGCTGTCACTGTCGAGCAGGTCACCGTCGTCACTAGGGCTCCTATCTAGGCCGCTGTGCACGTAGGGAGTAAAGCGTGCGGCGTTTTGCGCCAACAGGTTTTGCAACTCGTGCAGAATCGTATCGGTCGCCTCCTCAAGAGATTTCATCCAGGGCAGGTGCTCAGTGGGATAAAAAGTGCGGTAGGGAATATGGGGCATGTAAAACACATGAGGCATCTGCGGATAACGGTCGCTCTCCTCTTCTCTCACCTTGACCCCCATCATCAAATCGAGGGCTTCGTTAAAACGCGAGGGCGCCGATGCCCGCTGGTAACCCACCGATGCGAGCTGCTCAAACAGATGCTGCTGAAATCGTTGATTGAGCTGCTGGAGGTGCCCCTGTATCCGACTCAAGTCCTTGGCGATTGCCGGCGGCACCGAGGGCAGCGTAGCGGCTACCCGCAACGCGAGGGTGTAATGAGCCGCCGCATTTTGTTCATCGTTGCGTCCCGCCAATAAGTCTCCTTTCACGATCAAGGCGCGTAGATTTTTTCCTTCGCGACTAAGTACTTGATCGATACCGGTCTCGGCGGCTTTGAGATCCCCCTGTACAACACAGGCCAGCGCAAAACCCAGCCACACCTGGGCGCTGTCCTCACCCGCATCAAGGCTCGCCTGAAATTGCGATCGCGCCTCCACCGCCCTACCAGCCTGAAGAGCTTTGATGCCGGCATCAAATAACGTTTTTCCAGTCACGACCTGCCAGTCCCCGTCAGATAAAAACTCCAGCCGGCCACCGCCCCGGCGAATCCCTGAAGTAGCAGGCCAGGCATTGACCGCGCCGCAGCAAATCCCACCAGACCTAAAGTGGCTTCCATGATTATGTGAAGAGCAATGAGCGCAACAAAACCGGCGCTCAGATACCAGATAAGGGGAGCACCGCCCAGCCATTGGCGCAAGCGCGCGGCGACCGGCATAGCGATAAGCAGTGCCAAGGCGATTAACGGCAGATAAGAACCCACCATACCGAGCCAATCCCGCCCAATACTCGCCAGC
>CBFHQV010000055.1:0-14729 GCA_965658055.1 Luminiphilus sp.
CAAACTGAAACGCAACGAAAAGATCTTGGTTAGCCTCATCCATGTGTTCGAGTCGCTCCAACACCCGCTTTGCCGCTACGGCATTGGCAATGAGCTCGTAACGACTGACTTCATTTGTTCGGACCTGAGACTGAATCTCTGGCGGAGCACGTTTTACGATGTAGGCTATTTCCTCGAAAGACAAACTCACCTCTTGGTCGGTCACTACAGACCTCCCGCCTTCCCTCACTTCGGCTATGGCGAGAACAGGAATCGTAGCAATAAATAGGGCAAAGAAACGCAAAAGCATGATGGTCACCCGCGTGAAGAAAAAAGGAAACTCACAAATAAGATAAAAAAAAACCGGCCCAATGGGCCGGTTTAAATGGTCGACTAAACGACGGCGTTAAGAGCGAACACCTGTTGTAGAGTGCTCGATAGCGCGGCCGTAGTTACCAGCTTGATCTGCGAATGAGCGCTCCCAAGCGGCAAAGCCTACTGCCATCGTGTCACCCGCATCAGCAACCGCAACAAAACTACCCCAGCCATCTTTGGCACCATCGGAGTTGTCGTTGGGGTCAATCACGCCCGCAGCACCGCTTGGCGCACCCGGCGCCCAACGGCTTGGAGTGGTATTCACCGGCCTAATGGCCATTTCACCCCATCCGCGATCCGCACCTTCAACGGTGACAGTGAATCCCAGACCGAGGTCATCGCTTTGGTCAGCAGCAGTACCCAAGACGTTACCCTCGTTGAACGAGATCACGTTAACCTCTCGCGCCAAAGCAAAAGTGTCAGGCGCTTCCCCGGCAGTGCCGCCCGGCGAAAAGCCAAGATCATCGGAACCCTGCGGAGCAGTCGGCGTCAAGTCCAGCTCCTCGCGATCGTACAGCTGGAGAAGAAGGCCAGTAGTAGCGCTTGACACAAGGATAGGCAACTCATCGTCATCCAGCGCCCCCGCAGAAGAAATACCGGTTGCAGCTAATGCAGTAGTCACAGCACAAGCTGTCATAGACTGGGCACCATAGGCATCGTAGGCATCACAAACGGGGTTATTCATCACGTACTGGCCAGGAAGCGTAATAACCCAATCGGTTGCTACAGTACCTGAGTCCGTCGAGAAAGCCGCCCAGTCGTTAATCAAGCTATCAGCGTTAAGCGCTGCCCGAAGGTTGTCGAACATTTCGCCCGAGGTAGCACTGATACCGCCAGCAGCCGGCTGACCAGCCCGAGTATCATCCCAAGCACCATAAGCCAGGTTGGGCAACTCGAAGTTGAGTGGGTCGTAACGTAGCTTGCCGTCAGTCCCGAAATCCAACAACTGCTGGTTGGTCATCATGGGCGCATCAGCAAAGCTCTCAACCATCACGGCGTTGTCGCCGATCTCCAAACCGCCATCTGAATCGGTGATCATCCAAGATACCTTAAGGGCGCCGGCCTGAGTATCACTGAACTGGCTCAGGTTGATGAAGTTCTTCATGGCAAGGTTCACGGCATCGGTGTAGACATTCTTGTTGCCACCGATAGCTTCACGAAGTGCTTCGATGTCGCACGCACCACCAGTGTTCATGTCTTTCGCGGTACAGAGAGCTGCGCTGGTAAGGCCTCCGGTGTGTACACCTTTAACTTCTGAATTACCCACGTTACCACCGGCTACGCGGAAAAAGTTTTCACGAACCACTGCACAGCTTGCAGGAACGCCGTCATCGTGCTCCGAGAAGACACCGATGGTGCTGGACGCGGTCGCAGAAGCCATACCGACAATCTCAACATAACCTTCTTCCGCACCCTCAGCGTAAGTTGCGGGCATTACAGCGCCGCCTTCTGGGAAGGCGGGCACAGTACAAGTCGTGTCGTTGGTATTAACAATCACACCGTCGCCATCGGGGTTAGGACCAATGTTGGCAGTCCACTCGTCAAAAGGAGACATGACAAGGTTGAAGTCGAGTGCGTCTTTCGAATCAGCACCACGACGCAGACGGACCTTGACCACCTGAGTGTCGCCGGTTGTGTTGATGATATGCATACCTGTGTTCTTGCCGTCCAATACGGTGTAGTAAGGGATGATGGCAAGATCACCGGCTTCGTGTTTTGAAACCTGCGCAACCGCACCGACAGCAACTGATGCTACTGCGGCGGCTACGCCATACTTTTGAAACTGCTTCATAGGAGACTCCTAAAGTCTGTTGTTTTCACGTTAACCCTAAGGTTTAAGTGCTAGCGCTACACTAGCTGCAGCCAGCTGTTAACGCACAGTTTTACGGATTTTCAGCGTACCACCACTTTCCATTCCCCCAAAGCCAGGCCTCGGTCAGGTTTGTTGGCGTTATGCCGATCGCCCGTGAAGCTGAAGACGTAATTTTGAGAGGCCTGGACATGACCCCGACCCTCACACTCGCTACAGCTGCACCGGAATCATAGGCAACCACTTTGACCCCTGTCAACCTGCGTTCCAGTGCAGAAAAGTACCTATTTCGGTACATCTCGTAGCTGAACACGTCGCGGTAGGCGGGGGAGAGATACTCGTACGCACAGGCGTAGTCGTTTTTCTCCAAACACCGCCATCGCTCCGTAACTCGCTGAATCAGAACGTTTTTATCTGAATCATTGAGCTCGCGTGGGGCCGAACATGCTGCCAAGATCCCAAAAAACACCACCAAAAATGGCGTTTTCCATAGATTTAACGGCTGAGCGCCGCTTTTATTCCGCATAAAAGTCACAATTTTTACCAACTTTATTCAGCGGGAATATCGATTAATTCGAAGTTTCTGATCTGATCGCGCATTTCATCGCTGACCTGACGCAGCTCAGCATCGTTATAGAGTGCCCGCGGAGTAATGATAATCAGCAATTCGGTTCGGTCACGGGTCTGTTCGCTGGTGCCGAAAAGTGGCCCAATGATCGGCGCCTTGTGCAGCCAAGGCACGCCGTCTTCTTGATTTGCCGCGTTTTCCCGGATCAAGCCGCCCAGCACAATCGATTCCCCCGAGCGCACCGCCACCCGGCTGGCGATGCTGCGCTCCAAAAACCGCCGGTTACCGGTAACATCGATTGGCCCCACATCCGTTACCGTCTGCTGGACATCCATGGTCACCAAACCGCCAGCATTAACCGAGGGCCTAACCATGAGCTGAACGCCGGTATCCTTATAACTGATGTTCTGAATGCTGTTGCCGCCGTTGGTCACGGTCGAACCATTGTTAATGGGGACTTGGTCGCCCACCTGAATACTGGCCACGTTGTTGTCGAGCACCATGACCGAAGGCGTGGAGATCACATTGACCAGGGATTCGGTAGAGAGCGCCTGCAGCACCGCCTTAATGTCTCCGGCACCACCCGTCACGGTATAACTGAAACCCTCGGCCAGCTGGGCAGCCGACCCACCCGCAGTCCCAAAATTGAATTCGCCATCGCTCAGCACCCCTACACCGTCGTAACTCGAGCCGCCAAGCTGCCCGTTGAAAGTCCACTCAAGCCCGTATTTCAATGAATCGTTAAGGGTGACTTCGACGATGCTTGCCTCAATCAAGACTTGAGTCGGCGGCGTGTCGAGCTTTTCGAGTGCGCTTTTGATGGTTTTGTACTGCATGCCCGTGGAGTAGATCATGAGTGAGTTATTTTCCTCATCCGCTACGACGCGAACCTCGGCGCCCGGGTTGTCACTGCCATCCTCGCTGAAGTTGAGCTCAGACACCGAGGTGCCACCCCCCGTACCTCCGCCGTTCATGCCCATACCGGCATTCATATTGGAGTTCATGCCCGACGACCGGCCACCACCCATACCGCCGATACCGTTATTGCCCATGCGGTTGTTGTTGCGTCCACCGCCCACCGACTCACGATTCAACCCCGGTGCGACGTTGCGATTGTCCAAGGCGCCTCGTTGGCCGCCTGAGCCACCGCCGCTGTAAATGCTATTCAAGAGCATTGCCAGTCGGCCCGCCGTGGTGTTCTGGACGGGGTAAACATAGAGGCGGCGTTCGGCGCCGTTCTCAGGTGCCCTATCCAATCGCTCGATCCAGGTTTCCATACGATCGAGATAGTGCGCGCGCGGCGTGATGACCATGACGCTATTGAGACGGACGAAGGGCATCACCCTCACCACATCAGTAAGGCCCGCCTCACCGTCACTTGCCGACGCCTCGGTCAGCAATTGATTGAGCGCCTCGACTAATTCCTCAACACCGCTGTACTGTAGTGGGAAAAGGCCTACCGACATGCCCTCAAGCATATCGACATCGAAGGTATTGATAATCTCTAACCACCCGGCCAACTGCGCCTGCGTACCCGCGAGCATGAGCAGGTTGCGTGCGTTATCCACCCGCACGAAAGCTTTGTCCTCGGCCATGGGTTTTAAAATTTCCGCCATGCCGCCGGCGCTGATGTATTGGAGCGGGATAATCATAGTCGAGAAGCCCGCCGCTTTTTCATCGGCACTGACGACCTTGGGTGATAGCTTGGTAGCCAGATCGGAACTGCTCACAATAAAACGACCGTCCTGGCCCCGAATCAGCATGACTTTGTTTGCCTTCAGCAAGGACTCCAGCACCGACAAGAGCTGATCGCGCTCGATAGGGGTACGTGTCCTCAAGGTCACTTCACCGGGGATGGGACCATCAATTAGATAGTCCACGCCGAGCACATCGGAGAGCACCGCGTGAGTCACCTCGCTGAGCGGGGCATTCTCAAAACTCAAAGTCACCGCGTCACCGACAAAACGGACCGGCTCCGGTGCCTCGGCAAGTTTTACCACCTGATCCGTACCCCTAAACGTAATGGCTTCTGCATCCGCCACCTCGTCCGCCTCGATTTCCTCTCCCGCCAATCCCGCGGCAGAAGTCGCTAGCGGCGCACTCGCATCGATAGCCTTGTCGCCTTTGGAGCCTGAGTTCGACGACATGCTCGCGCACCCGGCCACAGACACGGCCACCGCCAAGGGCAGGAGCAACCTCGCCGATCGTGACAGCAACCCTTCGCTGGATCCCGCATCGTCTGTCAGCAAACGCGTTTTCATTGGGCTGTCCTGTATTGGGCTATCCTTCATTCGGCTATCTCCCATTGACCTCATTTCTTCCTACCCCGCGACGAGCTGTTGCCGCCGAACGTTAATCCACCACCCAGTTCTTGTAACTTGGCCTGTTGCTCCTCGCGCGCCTGCTCGGCAACACCTTCAGCACCCTCACCCCCTGTGTCATCAGACATTGGCTTGGGGGCCGATGCGACCGTCACGGAAGGAGCTGTGAGCTCAAGTGGTAGCGTTTGACTACGCCCCCCGTTTTCAAACACCACCTCGCCATCTCTATAGGCCGCCAACGTCCACCCCTTCACAGAGTTGCCTGCGCCAACGCGGGTCATCTTGCCATCCACCGTCGCTATAACGCCAAGGGATTCCCCCTCACCGTAGACACCATGCAGGGTCACACCCTCGAGCTTTTTCACTTGCGCAGGCTTGGGTGTGGTCACCACAAGTTCAACGGGGCGCTTATCAATGGCACGTCGGCCCTCCCAAAAGAGCGGTCTACTCACCAAACGGTCAGAACCCTCCTCATCGAGAGGGCGCTCAAGGCCCAACGCCCGAACCTTAAGCGTATCCTCCGCCGGCAGCAGCGGCTTAGGGCCCCCGCCGATTGCAGTTGATAGCCCCCCGAAAACCGCCCACAGCAAGAACAGTACACCCAACCCCACGGCAGCCAGCTCGAGCCGGCGAAGCGCTTTGAGCGGATTTTCGCTGACCCGATAGCGAGCGAGCACGGCATCAGCCTTGCTCATCGAATCGCCCTCAGGGAAAGCAGCTGCATGGTCACGGTCAATGTTTGCTCTTCTTCCTCGTTCTTTCGACTTTTGCGATTGGGGAAGGCATCGAAGGATTCGATAAAAATAGCCGGCCTAAACCGCGCCAAATCCGACAGGCTTTGATCGAGCTGCTCAAGCTCACCCCGGGCAACCACCTTGACCGACACATAATCAAAGGTATCTCGCTTGCGCACCGGCAATACCTGACTGTTGGTAACTTCCATTCCCGACTGTCCAAGTATACTTCTCGCCTCAGCCTGAAGGGACGCCGATACGGCCGCAGCATCGGAGCTTTGCGGGTAAATATGGTCGTTCATCACATTGTTTACCCCAGAGAGTGCCTCACGCAGCGCCTCCTCTTTCTCAACCAGACCTTGCATGCGCGCGATACGAGGCTCAATCGTGTCTATCTGATCTTGGTAGCCTGCTCGGACAGAGAGGGTCTGCCCCAGCACCAACAGAAACAAGTAAGCCGGCACCACTAGTGTGGCGCCCACAAGAATTGCCGAGCGGCGGTGGGTTTTGATCCAGTACCGCATCAACGATTTACCTTTAATTCAAGATCGAGGAAAAACTGCTCGACATTGGTGTTACCAACCCGACTGATCGCCTGTGGCGCTGTCACCGACAGAAATATCGGTTCGTCGGTCAGTGCCTGCTGCAGCGTCGCTGCATCAGTAGAGCGCCCCCGGAGCCGAATGTTCCGGCCATTCTGGGTGTACTGCACGATATAAGATGAGTCAGGCAACAACTCGGTAAGCCTGGCGATTTCGAGCTGGGGGCTCGGCAACTCTCGCCGAAGTGTATTGAGCTCGATAATCGCCGTGTTCACCTCGGCAAGCTCGTCGCGCAGTTTGAGCGCCTCCGCAGCAGCGGCCCGGGTGTCTTGTTGCATACCCTTCAGGTTATTCAAGTCTCTACCCGAGAGAAAAGACGATAACCCCGCGAGTGCCAGCAACAGCACGAGTGCGGCCGTTAGCCAACCACCGGCCCACCAGAGACGCCGTCGGTAATCGTTCTCCCGTCGACCCTCACCAAAGCCGCGGAGCACAACCCAATTGCCGCCACAATCCGCCCACAATTCTTTTGCATGTGGGTCATGAATGCCCTGGGATTCATTCAGATAAGCCATGGCGGCGCCGCGGGAAAGTATCGCCAAATCGACCCGAAGCTGATCTCCGCTCTCGGACCGGGTGATCCGCCAGCCCGCCGCGGTATCATCAGGCGCAAAAGGAGAGCTCGCGGAAATCTCTAACATCAAGGCGGCCTCGAGATCAGCTTCTGCGATAGTGGGCAGCTGCAGTGTGCGCGAAAGCACCAACTCATCAGGGACTGCCACGGCCTCGAGGGGAACGGGGTCATGGTCAATCTGACGACCCGCCTGATGGGTTGTTACGCTACCATCGGGCCTAATGAGGGTGACCATGGAGTCAAGTTGCTGTCGGACCGGCGAGTCGTCGCCAAAAAGAATATCCCGCCATGCGGCAAGCCACAGCCGACCAACATCGCGCATATCAACGCCGAATACCTCAAACTGATTGGTCGCCATTACCACTTGTTTCCCACTGCCAAAGGACGCGCTGCCTCACTCCTGACTACCTGCCAGGGCAAGGACGACGTCCCGCCATCCTCAACGGCGACCCACCGGCGTCTCAACCAGGTCTGATCGCCGACCTCTACCAATGCATCGATTCGTAAGGTCTCCGCCGCGTGCTGCACGGGGCCTTCCAGCATCGAACCACCGCCATCCATCGCCGCTCCCAGCTGCCGCAAACGAGCTTCCATGGGCTGATTGTTTCCAGAGAAACCGCCCGCCAACTCCTCGATAACGATGTAATCCCTAACCGCGTCGTATACGCCTCTGTCCACACCGGGCACTCGCATCAAGTCCTCTAGACCATAAAACTGCTGGCCGCGACGACCCTGGACACCATCTCTGTATGCTATCACGGCCCTCGCGAGGCGATTCGGTGAGTAACGCCAGCGCTCCTCTTCCTCGGACTGGCTGCGCAGCGCTACCGAGAAAAGCGCTGTCAGCCCTTGTAGGTCTTCCGTGCTGATATTGACGAGCAAACCACCGGGAATCATCCGAATATCTACAATTTTCCCACCAATTTGGAAGTTTTGTTGTCTATTGACACCCCTCTGGCCACTTTGTTTCTGGCCAATTTGCTCCGCCAGCGCCAAATTAATGGCCCCATCACCCGCCGCGGCCGCCTGAGCCTTGAAATAGTGCAATTGAGCAAGGCGAGTATCGATTCTCGCCTCTGACACGATGCCGGAGACCAGCAGTGCCATGCCCGCGATAAACCAGACCACGATGCCCAGCGCTACCCCCGATTGCGCCCTGGGCCCGTTCAACACCCCAGCCGTTGTTACCCGCGGGGATCTGCTCAGTGCTGTTGATGACGCGAGCTTCACTGCTGCACCTGCATAACCAGCTCAGGCCAAAACCTGCCGTTGGCCTTGATCACAAGCTTGACGTGACTCGGAGTCTCTCGCTCCACATCCTCCTGAGTCCATTCCGCTTCGGGACCTTCGCGGGTCCACACCTCGAAAAGCTCGAGGTTATCGAGCACCTCACGACCGGGCGCCTGCTGCCAATCCCCGGGCTCAATCTGGCCCTCGGGCTCCTGCCACTGGAGCATCAATTTGTCGCCGAGCTTAACGAGACGCAAAAAATAACTGCCACCGTAGGCCTCGCCGAACAAGATCTTGGCGCGCCAAGCCAGGCGCCCCTCTTCTACCCGAAAATAAGCCACGGGCTTGGTGACCCCGTCGTTACCCCCAAAAGTCAGCCCCTGAGTTTTCCCGCCGTGCGCACCTGCCACCGAATTCTCCAGCGCATCGCGCAAAAAAGCGCTCACGCTGCGCAGCTCATCGGTGCGCGAGGTCATCTTGGTAATGGTGGTAGCGGTATTACCCAAGGTGCGAAAGCCGGTAACAGTTGCCAGCATCACCAAGGACATGATGGCCAAGGCTACAATCACCTCCACCAACGTAAAGCCACCGTCACGCTGAGTCACCGGGGTTCCTCGCTGGCCAACCCCTCGACAACCGAGTCCAGCTGAATGCGTCGATCCTTAAGACCGTCGGCCCAGCTTACAACCACCTCTATTTCCTGAAGTGCGCCCGGCTCCAACCCCGATCGACCTGTGCGGGCCGGTCGCGCGATCACCGACCACCTAAATCCGCCTTCAGTAATCCCTGATACATCTAAACCCGAGGAAGGCGCCGGCGAATGGTCTGCCAAGAGGGAGCGGCCCAGCTCGACAGCGTAGGCATAGCGCTCGTCGGCACGCACATTTCTAGTAGCGCCCGACGCCGCCGAGTACAAGCTGCTGAGGGCGATACCCAGCACGGCAATCGCCACCATCATCTCGAGCAAAGACATGCCTCGGAAACGCGCCGGCTTCAAACTAATCATCTTTATCGCCAAAGTCGACGGTCACACGACCCACTAACCAGTCCACGGCAATCGATACCGACTGCCCCCCGCCCCGGGTAATGTCGATACCACCGCCGCTAGCGCCACCATCGGGATAGAAACGAATAACACCCACGCCGTCCCGGTTAACCTCCTTTGCGGAATGCGCGGCGACCTCAACATTGTCGGCAAATTCGGCGCGCTCATCGCCGAAGGCAACGACTCCTTCGGAGGGCGAAATCAGAACATCGCGGGAAGCACCCTGGGCCACCGCCGCATAGCGCGCGGAGTTCAGAAGTCCAATGGTTTCCCTGACGGCAGATCGATACTGCAAAGACTGATAAAAGGTAATCGACTGAGGAACAGCAATCGCCAGCACCAAGCCCGCTACGGTCATCGCAGCGACGATTTCTACCAGTGTAAATCCGCGCTGGATGGAATGCTTAGTCCCAGTTATTGACGTCGGCGTCCTCACCATCACCACCCGGGGACCCATTTAGGCCGTAACTGAAAATATCCATCTCGGCTTTCTCGCCCGGATATTTGTAATTGTATTCCCGATTCCAGGGGTCGTTAGGCACCTTGCCGCCTTTTAGATAGGGGCCGTTCCAGCCCGTTGCGTTACCAGGCTTGCTTACCAGCGCATCTAGCCCCTCGCTTGTTGAGGGGAACCGGCCCACGTCGAGCTTGTACATCTCAAGGGCTTGCTCAAGGTCCCTTATCTGAATTTTTGCGGTTTTGCTCTTGGCGCCACCCAACTGATTGAGCACCTGCGGGCCAACCAAACTGACCAACAAACCAAGAATCGCAAGTACTACCAGTAGCTCCATCAGCGTAAAACCGCGCTGGCGTCGTCGTTGTAAATGCATGTTCTGGCTCCCCACTGTTGATTGTTTAAAACGCCGGTTACTGTGCCATCAAATAGCCAAATCATTAACCGAAAGAATGCCCATAAGTATGGCAATAATAATGACGGCGATAATGGCCCCCATGGTTAGTATCAGCACCGGCTCAAGCAGCGTGAGCAGCCTCTTAATACCTGAGGCAACGTGATCCTCAAAGACCTTGGCCAGCTCCAGCATCATGCCATCCAAACTACCGGACTCCTCACCCACTCGCGTCATCTGAATGACCATGGGTGTAAACATCCCGGTTTCATCGAGGGCTACCGACATACGCTTACCCGCCTTGACCGCGGGGGGCAGCACATCAAGCCCTTCCTTTAATGGCAAATTTCCCACGGTGTCGATAGCGATCTGAATCGCCTTCAACAGCGAGACGCCGTTGCCCAGCAACGTGCCCACGGTGCGAGCGAACTTTGCCATTTCATATTCAAAGGCAATGTTGCCTGCAATGGGTAGTGCAAGCAGACGCCTATCTAGCGCCGTTTTCCCGGCCTCAGAAGAAGCCCAGCGCTGAAACAGCACTCCCAGCAACACCGCGAAAATAGCCAGCAACAGCCCCCATGCCTTAATAAATTCTGCCGCCGCAATCACCCCTTTAGTCATCGCGGGTAGGGCATCACCCATATCGTTAAACAGGGTTTCAAATTGTGGAACCACGAAGCCGAGCATCACCACGATCGACAGCACAGCCACCACTAACAAAATCGCGGGGTAAATCATCGCGGAAACCACCGAATCACGCGTGGCCTTGGCACTCTCCAAATGCTCGACCAAGCGATCTAGCACCGAAGACAGCTGGCCGCTGGCCTCCCCTGCACGGACCATACTCAAATAGAACGAGCCAAAAGTATCTTCGAAAGGCTGCAATGCAATGGAGAGCGCCTTACCGCCCTTCACCGACTTCAGCAAATCATTCAGCACCGCACGCATTCTGGGCTGGCCATCCATATCAATCAGCACTTTAAGCGCACGATCGAGGGGTAGTCCGGCGCGCAGTAGCACCGACAATTCGGAGGTCATCGAGAGCACCTCCTGTCGCGAAGGCGGCTTGCCCTGATCGTCGGCGCTGCCCTCTTGGATTTTGAGCGGCGTCAGACCTCGCGAGCGCAACAGGCGGGTCGCAATATCGAGCCCATCGGCCTCAATCACGCCCTGCTGGGACTTGCCGTCGCGCCCGACAGCTTTGTAGGTAAAGGCAGGCATTAGGCGGTTACTTGTGTCAACGCTTCAGCGGTTCGCGAGAGTTTTACATTGGCAAGATCGTCATCCGCACTTTGATCCTGAGTCACCCGCATCACCTCTTCTATAGAGGTTTCGCCGCGCACCACTTTACGCAACCCATCTTCATAGAGAGTGATCATGCCCTGACGGCGGGCGGTGTTGTGAAGCGTTGTGGCATCGGCCCCTTCCATGATGACTTTGTGCATGTCGTCATCAAGAGGGAAGAGTTCGTGAATGGCCGTTCGACCGATGTACCCGGTGTGTCCGCAAACAGAACAACCCGTAGCCTGATACACCCTGCGCTGGCCTTCCGGCAAAAAACGTCCCAAGTTGTTCTGACGTATCGCCACGTCCGAGAGCTCGACCTCCTCTTTGCAGCTTGAGCACAGCGTTCTGACCAGTCGCTGGGCAAGTACGCCATTCACAGAGGAGGTGATGAGGTAGCGCTCAACGCCCATATCCTCAAGTCGCGTGATCGCGCCCGCCGCGGTGTTAGTGTGTAACGTGGAGAGCACCAAGTGACCCGTCAGCGCCGACTGCACGCCGATCTGCGCGGTCTCGGTGTCGCGCATCTCACCAATCATGATGATGTCTGGATCCTGACGCAAAATAGAGCGCAGCGCGCGGGCGAAGGTCAGCTCGATCTGCGCCTGCACCTGAATCTGATTCACCCCTTGCAACTGATACTCAACCGGGTCTTCGACGGTAATAATTTTGAGCCGTTCAGAGTCGAGCGAGGCCAACGAGGCGTAGAGCGTAGTGGTCTTTCCCGAACCCGTTGGGCCTGTCACCAACAACACACCATGGGGACGTGCGAGTAGCGCCTGATAGCGCGCAAGGGTATCCGCAGAAAAACCCATATCCGGCAGGCTCAGGCGAATGCTCTCGCGGTCGAGCACACGCATCACAATGCTTTCCCCGTGCACGGTTGGGATCGTCGAGACCCGCAGGTCAAGTTCATGACCCTTCACCCGGGTCATAATTCGGCCGTCTTGTGGCAAACGACGCTCCGCGATATTCATACCGGAGAGCAGCTTGATACGCGATGCTATGGCGGGTGCCAGGTTGGCTGCCGGCGGATCAGGTTGATCCTGAAGGACGCCATCAACGCGATAACGCAACTGCAAGCCGTCGTCGAAGGGTTCGATATGGATATCTGAAGCCGACATATCCACAGCGCGATGAATGATTTGATTAACGAGCCGGATCACCGGCGCCTCTGAGGCGAGGTCTTTTAGGTGCTCGATAAACTCGTCATCGCTCTGCCCTGCAAACCGATCACCAAACTCATCCTCTTCTTCTTCGCTGCTTCCGCCCGCTCGCGCTTCCAGCGCCTTGGCAATATCAGTCTCCAAACCGAAAACCACCTTCACAGGCCGGTTCATTGCCATGCCGAGGGCTTTTATTAGGAAAGGTTCCTGCGGGACCGTCGCGGCAAATGTTATCTCGGTTTCGCTTCGAGCTACCGGGACTACATGGTTGGAAAATAAAAAATCGGGCGATACCTCCGGGACTTCAATCGGTTCCTCGGGGTAATCGGCGGCTAACAGAAGAGGAATATCGAGTTGCCGCGACAGCGCCTGCGTCATATCGAGCTCGGAGACAAGACCCAGCTTGACCAATACCTGACCAATGCGCTCGCCCATCTCGCGCTGGGCCAGCATGGCCCGCTCGATGTCGCGCTCGGACACTTTGCCCAATTCGATCAGTATTTCGCCGATTTTCTTCATCAAATTCCCGATGTGCGCCCCATAAAAGGCATACGGGCCTTATTGTGCCGGTAACTATTGACGATTCACACCGCCACGTCTTTCCGAGACGGGGAATAATACCAGTCTCAAAACCGCTTAGCAGGCGGCTTCAGGCGTCGGGAAACTGATAATCCGCAAACATATCCCGCAGTGCCGTCTTCTGGATCTTCCCGGTCGCGGTGTGGGGCATATCCTCGATGAACTGCACATCGTCAGGGATCCACCACTTGGCGATCTTGCCATCGAGAAAGCCCTTGAGCTCATCGGGCGTGAGGTCTGCGCCCGCAGCGTTACGCACAACGATTAGCAGTGGCCGTTCGCCCCACTTGGGGTGAATGCGGCCAATCACAGCCGCCTCGGCGACCTTGTCATGACCGGTCGCGCAGTTTTCTACCTCAATCGAGGAGATCCATTCACCGCCCGACTTAATAACGTCTTTGGTTCGGTCGGTAATCGCTACGAATCCCTCGGGACTGATCGTGGCCACGTCGCCGGTTTCGAACCAACCCGGTTCGGCATGGGCATCGGAGCCTTCAAGCTTGTAGTAGCTCGAGCAAATCCAGGGACCTCGCACTTTCAACGCGCCAAAGGCCTGGCCATCCCACGGCAGTTCCTTGTTATCGTCATCGGTGATTTTCACCTCGACACCCCAAATTGGCGTGCCGACATTTGTCCGCAGCTTCTTAAATTCCTCGGCGCTATAAAGTTCGCGATGGGAACCTGAGGAGTTCCCCGTGCCCAACGGACTCATCTCTGTCATTCCCCAGGCATGGCGGGTATCGACCCCGTAGGTGTCAAACTCCTCCATGACCGAGAGCGGACACGCCGAACCACCTACGACCACCTGCTTCAGCGTCTCGACCCGCTGGCCACAGCTTTTCAGATGCGCGAGGAGGTTGAGCCATACCGTGGGCACCCCCGCCGACATGGTGACGCCTTCCTCATTAATCAGTGCCGCCAAGGTTTCACCATCCCCCATTTTGTTACCGGGCATCACCAACTTGGCGCCAGCAACCGGACAGGCGTAGGGATTTCCCCAGGCGTTGACATGAAACATGGGCACGATGGGTAGCACCACATCCCCCGCCGACATCCCGAGTGCGTCGGGCATGAGCGTGGCGTAGGTGTGCAAGACGGTGGATCGATGGCTATACATCACCCCCTTGGGATTGCCAGTGGTGCCCGAGGTATAACAAAGTGCACAGGCATCGCGCTCGTCGAGCTCAGGCCATTCAAAGGTCTCTGGCTGCCCGGCCATCAACTCCTCATAGCAGTGGACATTATCAAGCGCGGTGTCCGGCATGTGCTCGCGAGTGGTCATCACTACCCAGCCTTTGACGTTGGGACATTCTTTGGCGACCTGCTCAATCAAGGGCATGAAATCAGGATCGACAAAAACGTACTGATCGTCGGCGTGGTTGATGATGTAGACAATCTGCTCTGGAAATAAACGGGGGTTAATGGTGTGGCAGACATAGCCTGAGCAAGCCGCAGCGTAATAGGTTTCGAGGTGCCGGTAGTCATTCCATGCCAGGGTGGCAATTCGATCACTGCGCTCAAGTCCCCAGGCCGAAATCGCATTGGCCAACTGACGACTGCGCTTGAACGCGTCGCGATAGGTATAGCGATGGCGGGGGTTATCTCGAGTGATGG
>CBFHQV010000056.1:0-14386 GCA_965658055.1 Luminiphilus sp.
TACTGCATTACTGTTAATGCAGTGCTGTTCTTAAGCCGCTGTTCGATTAGCGATCAAGGTGCCTTTTTGCCGTGACCAATCCCGCATTTAAACAAAGTGCGCCCCTCTCCCAAAGTGTTTATTCTTTCTTTAGTTGTACCGCGAGTAGAAGCATAAATGACTGTCTGGCTGTGAAAGTAGTAGGTGACAATTTGACATCGGCTCCCCCTGGCTCAGTTGCTAACCTCACCCAATGGGTGAGCCAGCGGCTTGTGCCCGAGTATGCAGCTACCGGTGAGCGGGCTACCGGTCGGCAGGCCATGGGTCCGCAGGAAAGTGGCTCCGAGGTTGATGACATTCGCCTGATCGCCGGGGATGCGAGCCCTCGTAAGTATTACCGGGTCAGGCTGAATGGCGCACAAACAACCAACACTGTGATCGCTGTCGAGTCGCCCCCTACGGAGAAAAATGAGGAGTTTCTTCGAATCAGGGAGCTTCTGGCTGCTGGCGGTGTGCGCGTGCCCGCACTCATAGCCGCTGATATCGAGCAGGGCTATCTGCTACTGGAGGACTTGGGCGATGAGACGCTTCTCCCCCAGTTGAGCGACGCCAACGTAAGCGATTGGTATGGGCGGGGGTTAGCATCTTTGGCAGATCTAGCGAGGATCGATCCAGCCCCCGCGTCCCTGGAGGCTTATGGTGCACCCAAGCTGATGCAGGAGATGCGGCTGTTTACCGACTGGTTTATCCCCCGGCTGCTGACCCTGCCCATGACTTACGAGCTAGAGGCGGCTTTTGCGGGGCTGGCAGAGTTGTTGATCGCGAATGCTCAGGCTCAGCCTCAGGTGCTCGTGCACCGGGATTTTCACAGCCGGAATTTGATGGTGTTGCCAGATAATGAGCTGGCGGTGATTGATTTTCAGGATGCGGTCATCGGGGCGGTCACCTATGACCCGGTTTCCCTCTTAAAGGATTGCTACATCCAATGGCCCAGGCCGCGGCAATTGGCCTGGCTCGCGAGTTACCGGAGGGAGCTGGAGGCTGGCGGTGTCATTGCGCCTGTGCCAGAGGCCACCTTCATCAAATGGTTTGATCTGATGGGCCTGCAGCGCCACATCAAAGTGCTGGGTATCTTTTCTAGATTGGCTTTTCGTGACGGCAAACCCGATTACCTGCTTGATCTACCGCGGGTGATTGCCTACGTGAGTGAAGTGCTCAACCTCTATGCCGAGACCGAACCGGCCCTCGCCGCCTTCAAAACTCTCTTCGATACCCAAATTTTGCCGGTTTGTGCAAAAGCCCCCTGGTTCCGAGGGGAGGCTCCTGCATGAAAGCAATGATTCTTGCCGCAGGGCGCGGGAAACGGATGCTGCCCCTGACGGCAAACTGCCCCAAACCGCTACTTCATGTTGGGGGACGGCCCTTGTTGGAGCACCACCTGCTCAATTTGAAAGCGGCAGGGTTCACCGAGCTGGTGGTCAACGCGGCCTATTTGGCCGAGCAGATCGAGGCGTTTTGCGGGGATGGTAGTCGCTGGGGGCTGTCTATTGCGGTCTCGAGAGAGCCTGAGCCTCTCGAGACCGCGGGGGGCATTATTCAAGCGCTGCCGTTGCTGGGGGATGCCCCCTTTTTGGTGGTAAATGCCGATATCTGGTGCCCATTTCCCTTCGAAATGCTCCGAACGTCGCCAATTCCTGTTGATGGGGCGCATTTGGTTCTCACCGACAACCCCGAGCATCACCCCCGGGGGGATTTCTCATTATCATCAACCGCTAAACTTGAAGCATGGAATAAAGAGTGTGCGCTTACTTACACTGGGATAGCGGTTTACTCGCCGGCTCTTTTTACCGGGCTACCATCCGGCTCACGACCCTTGAAACCCCTCCTTGATCGTGCGATCGAGGCGGGTTTGGTGACCGGGCGTCATTGGACGGGAGAGTGGGAGGACGTTGGCACCCCCGAGCGGCTTGATGCACTGAATAATCGTTTGCTTACCCCTTTCAGGGGTTAGCCCCCGGGGGTAAGCACCGTAGTTCAAGGCCAGCCATGGCGGGCGCATCCCGGCGCGACGTGCATGTACCGACGGCCTTTTGGCGCCACCTGCCTAAAAAATGGCGCCGGAGGCCCAGAAAAAAGACTTGCATCAGGGATAGGCTGGGCGTCTCATAGCAAGCAGCGTACGAATAACGTGAAATATTCAAGGTCACAGGCGGTCATGCACAAGGCAATGCCAACAGTCGCCGTTGAGCGGAGGCGGTCAACAGGGCGTCTACACCAGCTCATCCAGGGGCCGTTGTTTACGGTCCGCAGCGACCTGCGGACAGGTGTGCTACTTATCGCCGCATTGCTGATTGCTTTGGGTTGGTCTGGTCTCTCCTCAGCCCAGACCCATGGCAACGCTTTTTCCTCGTTAGTAAATACCGTTCAGGGTGCGAGAACGGGAACTGGCGGAGATAAAACGGGAGGCGGGACTACTCCAACAGATGCGACGGATTATTTTATCCAGTACGTGGATCCAGTTGTGCAGAGTAACTGCGTTGCTTGTCACCGTCCTGGTCTGGTGGCCGAGCAACAGGGCGCTCGCTTGCTTTTTGGGAATGACGCGACCGCTAATGAACAGGCTGTCTATGAGTTCGTATCCCGCGACGGTGTTGGTGCCGATTGGCTGCTCAATAAAATCGCCGGCGATCTGAATCACGGCGGCGGCGCCGTCTTAAGCCGAGGCGGCGACGACTACAATAGGTTTGCCGAGTATCTGACACTGGCCACAGGCGCTAATACGGGTGGTGGCGACGTCGGCATTGCCAACCTGTGGGCCGGCACTGAGCTTGAGCCGCGAGAGACGACGCTTAGGCGCGCCGGACTTTTGCTGTCTGGCACCATCCCGACTCCGGCGATGATCGAGCGCGCAAAACAATCCGACAATGCGCTACGCAGCGAACTGTTGGCCATGATGTCGGGGTATGGTTTCCACGACTTTTTGATTACCGGTGCCAACGACCGACTGCTGAGTCGCGGCCTCACCGCTGGCATCGACTTTCAATTTGATTTTATGTGGCGCTTTCCCGCCTTCGCTGAGTTTGCGCTAACGCTGCCAGAAGAGACCCCCGAAGAATTTCAGACCGAGGAATACTGGAACCGACTCTTTCTAACCCGCAATCAGGCGCAGGATGCATTTAAGGTGTCTGTCGTCCAGGAGCCGCTTGAACTGATTGCCCATGTGGTCGAGACAGGTAAGAGCTATAAGGAGGTATTGACCGCGGACTACACCATGGTGACGCCTGTCAGTGCTTTGGCCTATCGGTCCGAGACGGATTTCGCAGGATCGATAATAGATGATGACGGCTTTTTTGACGTCGCGACATTGCGCAGTTTTAAGCCTGGGAAAAATCGGGGCCATATTCCCCACGATCAGGATTCCTATTTTGATGATGAAACCGGCGAGATTCGGTTCAGCGGCTATCAAGACTGGCCTCATGCGGGAGTACTAAGTACGCCAGCCTGGTTAGGACGTTTTCCGTCGACAGATACCAATCGTAATCGCGCGCGCGCGCGTTGGACGTATTTTCAATTCCTTGGGGTGGATATCGAAAAGTCAGCGCCTAGAAGTACCGATGCGGCAGCGCTTGCGGATACCAATAATCCCACCATGAATAATCCCGCTTGCACCGTGTGTCACGAGCGTATGGATCCTGTAGCGGGGGCTTATCAAAGCTTTGGCGATCAGGGGCATTATCTCGACCAATGGGGTGGTATGGATTCACTTGCGGAATCTTATAAGCATCCTGAAAAGCCGGTGGATGAAGTTCATGAGTTGATGCGCGATGCAAGTCTTCCCGATGAGGCGCATCAGTTTTATGAGCGCCAGCTTGCAGCGCGCGTGGATGACGACGGCGGCAGTTTAACGATCAACGATATTTCCCCTCGCGGCTGCGTACAGGACCCAGATAATGACGACAACTGGTGGTGCTCCCATATGGGCGTCAAGCGGGTCAGCGTCATTAAAGATGGGTCTGTTCGCCGACGTATCAACGCGTATGAATTTGAGTCAGACGATCGCTTCTCGGTGGATATGTGGATCGACCAAGAAACGGGGGAGAGCCACCCACGAGGTTGGCTGTCGGGTCAAGGTAACGATGCGGTGTATTTCACCCACCCTAACGGCTGGGTGGCCTTTGATTTTGAATTGAGTCCCGGCGATTACGAGCTCGAAGTTGAGCTGGTTTCTATGATGAACGAGGGCCACCCGGAGCCTTCAATCACCGTGGGCCTCGCCTGGACAGAAGGCTTGGACGGCGGTGCGATCTATCAATATGGCGATACCTGGTACCGGGATATGCGCACTCCTGGTTTTGAAGGTAAGGAAGCTTCCGGTAACTGGGACAGCATCCAGTGGTTGGGGCAGGAAATTGCCAACGACGAGCGCTTCGCAAAAGCTACCGTGTCTTTCTGGTGGCCGGCTATCTACGGCGACGAGCCCTTGGCGCGACCTGAGGACAGCAGCTTACCCACGTATGCCTCTGATTTGGCCGCTTACAATGCCCAGCAGGCGGCAATGGATGAGCTGGCCGCCGGTTTTGAAGCCTCGGGTTTCCGAGCGAAGCAACTATTTGCGAGCATGATCCTGCATCCTTGGTATCGCACCGGTGCGGTATCAGGCGGCGAGCTATCAGCAGCTCACGAGGCGGCACTAGCAACGGTGGGTAGCGGCCGCTTACTCACCCCCGAGGAGATTGATCGCAAGAATCGCGCTGTTCTGGGGCGAACCTGGGGCGAACGGGCGGATCGCGGCGGCGACTCACTGGACTACCTTAATGATAGTAATTTGAGTGCGGGTTGGTGGGGTAGTTACGGCACGTTTTATGGTGGCATTGATGCCGCCACCGTCACCAAGCGTAATCGTGATATGACCCCGCTGATGTCTAACGTTACCCAGAAGATGGCCGTGGATCTCGCCTGTCAGGCAGTGGTAGCGGATTTTGCCAAGCCGCAGGAACAGCGGGCGCTTTTCACTGAAATTCCAAGGGCTACCACATCCGATTTGCTGCTCGAGGCATCGTTTGATCTGCCAGGACAAGTCCCCGGACCTGGTGACTCCCTGAATCAGCCTGTCGTGGCAACCACCATGGATTTAACCGGCGGGCAAGCACGATTGAGAATCTCTGATATCAGTCAGGACCCCTATGGCAGTATTGATGGCGAACAAGCGAATGCGGATTTAATCATTCAGCAAATCCTGATCCGCGATCAAAGCTCGGGTCAAACGCTGGTCATTGATGGCTTGGACCTGGAAATGATGGATGATGTTCTGATCGATACTTATGTCGATCACAACGGTAACCTGCACCCTCGAGGCCGGCCAGCCCCCGAAGCGGGAGGATACTGGTTGCACGAACATTCATGGGTTGAGTTGCTTCTGGCGCTACCTGCGGGGAGTTATGACATTGAACTGGCTCTCGCGACTTCACTGACCCAGAATCATCCAAGCAGCGCGATGACGGTGGGAGTTTGGGGCCTAGCTGGAGGCTATCCTGATGAGATTGATCACTCAGTGTTGACGCGGCAGATGACCACGCTACTGCACAATGCGACCGCACGAGAGCCCTCGACTTCAGACGTGGAAGCATTAGTTGACTCATTGGAATCCTATGCGTCACTCGCACAAGAGTGGGGCAGAGACTTTGGCAGTCTTCGAGAGGGTGGCTGTGACACGTGGGCAATCTGGCCTGGTGAGCAATCACGAGCGCAGGATTGGCTGCGCTACGACGACACCGATGGCATGATGCGTGCGTGGACTATGGTGATCAGCGGCCTTCTCACCTCTTACCCGTATTTACACGATTGATGGGGGCCGGCATGCGTACTCGACAAACTCCCCATTTATCACGTCGGCGCTTTGTCAAAGCGTCGTTGGCTACGGCGCTGACTTCTTCGGCGGGCTTTAACGTATGGGCCTCAGGATCGACAGAGCCCTATGCAGGCAAGTTGCTAGTTACGTTACAACTTGACGGCGGAGCGGATGTTACCCAGTTGTGTGACCCCAAAACCAATACCCTTGGCGAGCCCAAGATCAACCATTGGGCGGACTGGGCTGATCCGGGACAGGAGGGCAATCTGCTGTATGCCCCCATCGCGGACAACGCGGCAATGTTTAGGCGTTTTGGTGCGGACACGCTGGTGGTCAATGGCATCGACGCTCAGACCAATTCTCACGAGACGGGCCGGCTGTTTAACTGGACCGGCAGTAATGCAGAGGGGCGGCCCTCGCTAACGGCGTTGCATGCCGCCGCGAATTCTCCAGATCAGCCTTTGGCTTATTCGGTGTTTGGCGGCGGCACCTCCCGAACCTCAGGGCTTATTACTTACAACCGATTTGACGATGTGGGCCGGCTGCGTGAACTCACGCAACCCGATCGCAACTGGTGGGACTCGGAAAGCTTTGCAAGACCTCAGGAGGAGCTTTCGCGAGCCCAGGAAATTACCCGTCGATCGATTGCAGAAATGCTCGCAAATCCGGGCTTGACGCCCCGACAGCGAAAGCACGTGATCAATCATCAGAGCGCACTTGACGGCCGTGACAGTTTGGCCCGCCTGGCCAGTTCTCTGCCTTCTAACGATGAACTGCAGGAGGGCGCCGAGTTTACCGTCGGTGACTTTGGTTTTTGGTCAAATCTCAAGCAGCAGATGCAGGGGGCTCTGCTTGTAATGCAGTCGGGTCTTGGATCAGCCGCTGATATCGTTCTTGGCGGCTTCGACAGTCATAACGAGCACGACCCTATACACGAAGCGTTATACGCCCATCTTGCGGATGCGCTTTACTTTTTTTGGGACTACGCCGAGGAGCTGGGCCTTGCCGATCGTATTATGTTGGTGATTGGGTCCGACTTTGGTCGAACAAATTTTTATAATGATGGTAACGGCAAGGACCACTGGAATGTGGGTTCTTACATGATCATGGAGCAGGGCGCGCGCTGGGGCAATCGTGTTGTGGGTGCAACCGATGAGCTTCATTTTGCCCTGCCAATCAATACCGACTCCCTGCAGCCCGACAGGGATGGTGTCACGTTGACCCCGGCACATGTGCATAGCGCGGTCCGGCGTTATCTGGGTCTCGACGGATTTGCGCAGTCGGTGGGCATGAATCTCACGGGTGTCGAGGATATTGGGCTCTTCGATCCCAGTAAAATGACACATATCTAGCGCGAGAGGTCGCGCAGCAGTGGAGTGGCGGGGTACACTCTGAGGCGTACCAATTAATGTTTTCTTGCCGCGATGACTGATTTTTACATAGCGCCGTCGATCTTGTCCGCTGATTTTGCTCGGTTGGGTGAAGAGGTAGAGGCAGTCCTGTCCGCTGGTGCCGACATCGTTCACTTTGATGTGATGGATAACCACTACGTGCCTAACCTGACCATTGGGCCGATGGTGTGCAAGGCGCTAAGGGATTACGGCATCACAGCGCCGATTGATGTTCACCTGATGGTGCAGCCAGTAGATGCCCTGATTGGGCAATTTGCTGACGCGGGTGCTACCTACATTACCTTTCATCCTGATGCTTCCACCCATGTGGATCGGTCTTTACAGCTTGTGCGCGATGCGGGTTGTAGATCGGGGTTAGTGTTCAATCCGGCAACGTCACTCGATGCGTTGAAGTACGTCATGGACAAGGTCGATATGGTGTTGCTGATGTCAGTGAACCCCGGCTTTGGTGGCCAAAAGTTTATTCCTGCGACCCTCGATAAGCTGCGTGAGGCCAGAGCACTGATTGACGAGAGCGGCCTCGATATTCGCTTGGAAGTCGACGGCGGTGTCGGGCCCGCGAATATCGCTGAGGTTGCGGCCGCCGGTGCCGATACCTTTGTTGCTGGATCTGCAATTTTCAACCAACCCGATTACAAGGCGGTCATTGATCAAATGAGGCAGGCGCTCGCGACCATAGCCCCATGATGGACCGAGAGGAATTTGATCGGCTTGTGGCCGACGGTTACAACCGCATTCCCATTGCCCGAACTGTGTTGGCCGACGTTGAGACGCCACTCTCCGCCTACCGTAAGTTAGCCGCCGGGCCTTATTCCTTTCTCTTTGAGTCGGTGCAGGGTGGGGAGAAATGGGGTCGCTACTCCATTATTGGACTGCCGGCATCCCGGTGCTATTCAATTTCAGACAATACTGTCTCGCTGCTCCGTCATGGCGAGGTAGCTGATGAATTTGCTGTTGATGATCCCCTCGCTTTTGTAGAAACACTACATAGTGACTTTAGGGTGGCGCCGGTCGAAGGCCTGCCGGTATTTCATGGTGGTTTAGTCGGTTATTTTGGCTATGACGTGGTGCGTTATGTCGAGCCAAGGTTGCGTCACTGCACCCCTCATAAATCACTCAACACCCCCGACATTCTACTTGTGCTGTCGGAAGAGGTTCTTGTTTTCGACAATCTGGCGGGTACTTTGACGCTGATCATTACGGTAGAGGCACAAGAGCCAACGGCCTACGAAGCTGCCATTGCCCGGCTCGATGCGTTGGAGGCGAAGCTGCCTCGCTCAGGTCCGCCGCTGGAGTCGATTAGTTTAACTGTCAACGATGTCAGCGCTATTGAAGCCCGCGCCCAGTATGCGACCAGTCAGGAAGAATTCGAGGGCTGGGTAGCGCGAATCAAGGAATATATTCTGGCCGGCGACGTCATGCAGGTGGTGCCCTCCCAACGAATGTCAATTGATTTTAAGGCGCAACCAATTTCTCTGTACCGTGCGCTGCGGAATTTGAATCCGTCACCTTATATGTATTTTCTCGACATGGATGATTTTCAAATTGTGGGCTCATCCCCCGAGATTCTGGTAAGAGCGGAGCAGGGCCGTGTGACTGTTCGACCCATTGCCGGCACCCGCAGGAGGGGCAAAACCGCAGAGGAGGATGAGGCGTTGGCTGCCGAGCTTCTCAACGACCCCAAAGAGATTGCCGAGCATTTGATGCTCATCGATCTGGGGCGCAATGATGTCGGTCGGGTCGCTGAACCGGGATCGGTAAAGCTCACCGAGAATATGGTGATCGAGCGGTACTCCCACGTCATGCACATCGTCTCTAACGTCACTGGAACGGCGAGATCAGATTTGTCTGCGATTGATGCATTGCGTGCGGCGCTCCCTGCCGGCACCCTAAGTGGTGCACCGAAGGTCAGGGCAATGGAAATTATCGACAGTGTTGAACCCATCAAGCGAGGCATTTATGGAGGAGCGGTTGGCTACTTATCCTGGGCAGGCGATATGGATACCGCTATTGCCATCCGCACAGCGGTTGTTAAAGACGGGTATGTCCACGTTCAGGCCGGTGCCGGGGTGGTTGCGGATTCCATCCCTCGTTTAGAATGGGAAGAGACAATGAACAAGGCCCGCGCCATGTTGCGTGCCATTGCAATGGTTGAATCAGCGTGACGGAAACAACTCAACAGCCAAAAACAGCGGAAGAGCTCATCGCCGACATGGAGAATGCCTTCCGTGCTGGTGAGCTCGGCTTCACCGCACTGGCTATTTGGGAGCTGACCCACCGGTTTTCTGATGATGCGTCGGTTGCGCGGATCTACACCAAGAAGCTGATGAGGGATCCGGCGTTTTCGTCCCTGTCGCTTGAGCAGGTAAGAGCGAATTGCAAGCAGGAAAGAAAAACTGGTGAGCCCGACACATTAGCCCAGCTGGCGGCTATGGGACTGCTTCGTTTTCCAAAAGATCGGTATCTGTCGCTTAACCTCATCGAAGCCGCAGAAAGGTTAGGTCGTCAGGAATGGGGAGAGGCTGCTCTTGAAGCTTTGGGCGAGCCGGAGCGCGATGACATAGTGCTGTTAAACGCCCACGCGGCGCTGGCGCAGTCGAAAGGGGATCATCAGCGAGCTGTCGGTATCCTACAGCAATTGCTCGCCCTCGAGCCCGACAATGAAGATCTCAAGAAAAACCTGAGTGGCGCCTTGACCGGTGCGGAAGAATACACCGAGGCTAGCCAAGTCCTTGAGTCCCTTTTGGAAACGTCCGACTCAGGTAGAGAAATCGTGGCTAGGTTAACCGGAATCTACCGCCTAGCTGGATTAGATGTAACAAGTCGATTAGAGGAGCTGGACAAGGAGTTCTTTCGAAGCTGTCAAACATTCGAAAAGACAAGAACCCATATTGATATTAATGTGTTCTTACAACACTTTGAGAGGGTGGCGCAGGGTTATCAGCGCTCCTATGAGCTTAATCCGAACCCTATGACAATATTCAATTTAGCAGAGGTTGAATTAAATCTGGGAAGGTTTTCAGACGGTCTTAAAAACTACGAGATTAGGTTTGAGGCGATTCCCGATTTAGGCTACGTACAACCACAGGCGACTCGTTACCGAGGCGAGATTCTTGGACATGAATCGTTATTAGTTTGGGCAGAGCAGGGTTTGGGGGATGAAATTCTGTTCAGCTGCTTTCTAGAGGAGTTAGCGTCAAGAGTAAGCAATGTAATCATTGCAATGGACCCAAGACTTTTTGTGTTTTTTGAGCCCAAATTCCCTAATTGGTCTTTTATCTCTCGGTATGAAATCGCTAAAGACACACCTCTTACGGATTATGCGTGCCCAGCGGGCGATCTCTTCGTTCTTTTTCTGCAATCGGTTATTGAGAAAAACATTGCCGACACTCGTCCTTTGATAGCCCCTCCTCAAGACAGATCACAAGTTATCAGAGGGTTATTGACCAACCGCGGTAAGAGGAGGGTCGGTATTTCGTGGAGGGGTGGTCAAGGAATTCATGGAAAGATCAGATCCTTGGATTTATCCGAGTTCATGTCGGGGCTGGGCAGCGAGGAGGACGTGGAGATTATTTCTTTTCAGTATGATGAAGATCATGAGCAAGAGGTTATTTCTTACGGAGACCGAAGAATCGGCCTAAGCGGACTGAACAACCGTAATGACGTTGAGGGGGTTGCTTGCCTACTAGCCGAGTGCGATTCGGTGATTTCGGTGGACAATTCTGTTGCCCATTTGGCAGCTGCGGTAGGTGTTCCCTCTTTTGTGCTGATACCAGCTGGGCAGGTTCAATTTAGGTGGAAAAATCCTCTGATTAAGCAGTTATGTTTTCCTTCAGTAGTGCTTTGTAGGCAGGAGATTCCGGGAGATTGGTCTGATGCCATAAGGGAAGCTTGGTCCAAGGCGCTATCTGTTACTTAGGGGCCTAGAGAAAAGAGATGTTAAAGATTTTTATTGGCTACGATGATCGCCAGATTTTGGCTTTCACGGCATTGGTGCAATCAATTTATGAGACTGCAACTCGTCCTGTTGCGGTATCACCATTAATACTGCCTACCTTGCCTATCACTAGGCGCGGGCTGACACCATTCACTTTTTCAAGGTTTTTGGTCCCCTGGTTATGCAATTTTGAGGGTCAGGCCATCTTCATGGACGCGGATATGTTGTTAGTGTCGGATATCTGTGAACTGGAAACAGAAGTCGGTGACGAATTTGCAGTTTCTGTCGTGAGGTCCCTTGAGCTCTATGAGCAAACATCTTTTATGGTATTTAATTGCGGGCATCCAGATAATAAAATTTTAACTCCGAGCTTTGTTCAAGAAACCGACGTCCAGTTGCATGGTTTGGAGTGGGCCAAGCCCCAGTCTATAGGCTCGCTGGACCCTAAATGGAACCAGCTCGTGGGCTATCAAAATATTGATACTGGTAGCGGCAACTTACACTATACGATGGGGATTCCTGCTTTTGCAGAAACATCAACATCAGATGGGGTGATTGAGTGGAGAAGGATGGCTCAGCAGTCCACGTCAGCTACATCTTGGAGAGATATAATGGGCACGTCGGTTCATGCCATAAATGTTGACGGCGTAAAGCTCCCTAAATACGTATGGGATTTTGAAAAAAATCAGCCAAAACCAGAGCATTTGGAGCTGGTAAGGGCCCTCCTAATAAAGAGCAGAGAAGCCAGCAAGGCGTCAAACTAGGACGTTTACCCACGAATTCATGATTGCCGGCGCTGAGAATTTGGAGGCGTGATTGGCTTGAAATTCTTTGAGGCGATTGTGCATTGAAGACGGGTCTTTTATGAGGGCCTTGATTTGCTCTGCACGGTCCGAAGTAAAAAAATCCGAGTATTCAGTATAGCTAGGTATCGGTGTTGCTATGGTTGGTAGCCCGAGTGCGAAGGCCGTAATTAGTCGGTTGTTGCTAGCAAATCTTTTTGGGGAAGCTGTATCAGAAGGAATGATGCAGTAGTCGGCACTTTTGGCGGCGTTCAAAACAGCAGCCATGCTCCAAGCAATGAATTTTACGCTGACAGAAGGCGTATTTTTGTATCGATACCTTTTTAGTATGGAAATTGTTTGCTCACTAGAGACGACCATTAGGTGCTGATGCTGCAACAAAGCACTGTGTTCATCTATGAATTGCGCCAAAAATTGAGCGTTTGATGGGTGCCCAAACCAAACGCCGGTCTTGGCCTGTCGGCCGTCTATATTAGCTGGTTCGACTACAGGGTACTCAAGTAGGTCGTGGACTGTGCTATACATTTTGCTATCGTCGTAGGTGGCCAGCGCATCAGTCAAAAAGCTTGTTGGCGTTACGGTTTCTGAGCAAGCCTTGATACTTTGCTCATAGAAATCTCGCATAACCGACTGAGTTTCAAGATGATGATCTGTGTAATCGAGGATTGCTTTATGTCCAGCTGCTTCTAAAGCGCGAATTTGTTTGAGCCACAGATCTTGGCGTTTTGATATGTTGGCGGCGCCTATTTTTCCTACCAGAGCGGTTGTCGTAATTGCGGGGCACACGTCTCCGATGGAAATAGTGGAGCCTCTGCGCAAGGCGGCATCAGCGGCTGGCACGATGCGCAGCCGCGCTGACGCTAGCGAAGATCCTCTCAATTGTTCGAGGGAGACATTATCCCCCGCCAGAAAAATATGAAGATGCATGAATAGCGGTTATAAAGTTAAGGAGAGGGTTTTATTCCGGTAATTCGCATATCCCGCGGCTCCCGTAACTTAAATTGTGCTGGTTCTTGCTTGAGCTCGACCAATCCGGCTTGATGCATCAAAAACCCTAAAGACCGTGGCGTATAGGCCCACCGGTGCACCATGAGTGGGTCTTGCCACCTTGGATCTCCGTACAGAACCCACATGCTCCGTTGCCCCTCTGGTCCCGGCAGGGTGGCGTTATCTGGATCTTTAAGAACTTCCTGACATGCTGATATGAGATTGGGGCACTCAAGAACCATTTTTCCGCCAGGTTTTAGTACACGAATCCATTCTTTGATTACGCTCAATACTTCCCACCGCCAAAAATGCTCAACCACGTGAACTGCCAGTATTTCATCCGCGTAGTTTTCTGTGAAAACAGACAGATCCCTAATGTCACAATGAACGTCGGGCTGGTTACCTGCGCGCTGATCTACGATATCGACGTTAATGTAACCAGGCAGAATCTTATCGCCGCACCCGAGATTTAGTTTTATTTGTTCGTTCATCGGCAGTCTTAAATTTTTTATTTCAATGAGAGGACTGTAAATTTTCCTGAGTCAAGCGCTAGCAGCATTCCGGGCTTTTAGAGCGTAGGACACCGTATAATCATTTTGCTGAAGTGAGCAGCCATAACCCCAATGCAAGCAGGCAACTTGCTGGGTCTGCAGCATTGAGGTCCAAGTGCCCGCCCATGTTTTTACACGACCTCGGCAGAGTTTACCTCGCCGGCGTGATTGAAGGTAGGGCTTAGCTGGCCTAGCTTTTAAATACCGCAGAAATGGTGTGAAGGAAGATCAGGCGACACAACTTAACGGTCGCCGCTCAGCCTTAGAATTTTGGGTCAGTAAGAGCCGCACCAAAATTGATCGCGCACAGCTTCTCTAGTTTCAGTCATTGCAGTCTCCGCGGGCGAGGCTGGGCGCAGTATAATGCCGAAGTATCAGACATGGCAGCTATCAAACCAAAATGATCCTAATGCTCGACAACTACGATTCCTTCACCTGGAATATTGTGCAATACCTCTGGGAGCTTGGCGCCGAAGTTGAGGTGCGTCGCAACGACGAGATCGATATCGCCGGCATCGAGGCGCTTAATCCCGAGAAAATCTGTATTTCACCGGGACCCTGCTCACCCGCAGAGGCGGGCATTTCCATCGAGGTGATTCGTCATTTTGCCGGCAAGTTGCCTATATTCGGCGTCTGCCTCGGACAGCAGAGCATCGGCGCCGTGTTCGGGGGTAACATCATTAGGGCCCCTCGGGTGATGCACGGCAAAACAAGTCTGATACACCACACTGGGGAGGGTGTGTTTCAAGGCTTGCCCAACCCTTTCGTCGCCACGCGCTATCACAGTTTGGTCGTAGATCCCGACTCGCTGCCCGATTGCCTTGAAGTGACTGCCTGGACCCAAACTGAGGAGGGTGAGGAGGGAGAGG
>CBFHQV010000057.1:0-14130 GCA_965658055.1 Luminiphilus sp.
CAAAATCCCAGCCCATTTGAATCTCCTCGCCTGGAGGCATCGCATTAAATCGACTCAACGGGGTATCCGGCGCGTAGGTATTCATGCTGACATCGACCACCGCAAAGGCATCGAGTACCGCCGCTTCAACGTCTGATGGCTTCAGCGACTGCGCCTCCGGCAGGTAAATCAACGACCATCCGGTGCCAAATATCGATCCCTCGAGCCGAACTGACTCAGACTGACTGTCACAGCCGGCCAAGGCCAAAAGCAAAACGACCAGCACAATGGCTGGTCGTGATCGGTGCCCAAACAGTGGTTTAGCCCCCAAAATCATCGAGCAGAATGTTCTCTCGTTCGACACCGAGATCGAGCAACATCTTGATCACCGCCGCGTTCATCATCGGAGGACCGCACATGTAGTACTCACAATCCTCTGGTGCAGGGTGATCTTTAAGGTACTGCTCGTACAGCACGTTATGGATAAATCCGGTCAACCCATCCCAATTGTCTTCGGGCTGCGGGTCTGAGAGCGCGACGTGCCAGGAGAAGTTGTCGTTTTCGGCGTCCAGACCGTCATAATCTTCAACGTAAAACATCTCACGCAGGGATCGAGCGCCATACCAAAAGGTGATCTTTCGCTTGGAGTTAAGGCGCTTGAGCTGATCAAACAAGTGCGACCGCATGGGTGCCATGCCAGCGCCACCACCAATGAATACCATTTCGGCTTCCGTATCCTTGGCAAAGAACTCACCAAAGGGGCCGTATACGGTAACTTTGTCTCCCGGCTTAAGCCCAAATACCCAGCTCGACATGATACCGGGCGGGATTCCCTCGCTTCCCGGCGGGGGGGTGGCGATTCGGATGTTGAATTTGACGATGCCCTTCTCTTCGGGATAGTTGGCCATCGAATAAGCGCGGATAGTGGTTTCTGGACATCCCGAGGACAAGTTGAAAAAGCCGAAGCGCTCCCAGTCCCCACGGTATTCCTCGCCGATATCGAAGTCACCGAATTTCACCTGGTGAGGTGGACACTCCAGCTGCACGTACCCACCCGCCCTGAAATCAACGCTTTCGCCTTCGGGTAAGCGAAGAACGAGCTCCTTAATGAAGGTCGCAACATTGTCGTTCGACTCCACGGTACATTCCCACTGCTTGACGCCAAACACCTCTTCGGGAATCTGGATCTTCATGTCCTGCTTTACAGGGGTTTGGCAAGAAAGACGCCACCCCTGATTGGCCTCACGACGGGTGAAGTGGGACTCTTCGGTGGGAAGCATAGCGCCACCGCCATCGGTGACCACGCATTTACACTGCGCGCAGGTACCGCCGCCGCCACAGGCGCTGGCCAAAAACAAATTAGCGTCCGCCAGGGTCTGCAACAACTTGCCGCCAGCGGGCACCTCTATGGTCTTCTCGCCGTTGATTTCAATCGCGATGTTGCCGCTACTCACGAGACGGGTTCGCGCAAAGAGAATCACCATCACCAAAGCGACCACGATCGCTGTGAACATGCCGACGCCGTATATGATTGTCATATCCATTTAACTCAGAATCCCCGGTTCGTTCCGCTCTGTCAGATGTCAATACCGCCAAACGACATAAAGCCCAGCGACATCAGACCTACAGTGATAAAGGTTATGCCCAAGCCCTGCAACCCGTCTGGTACATCGCTGTACTTCAGCTTTTCCCGAATGCCTGCCAGGGCCACGATAGCCAAGGCCCAGCCGATACCCGCGCCCGCACCAAACACCACGCTTTCAGCGAAGTTATAGCTGCGCTCGACCATAAACAAAGAGGCGCCGAGAATGGCGCAGTTCACCGTGATCAACGGCAGAAATACGCCCAACGCCGCGTAGAGCGCCGGCACATATTTATCGAGAAACATTTCCAGTATCTGTACCAGCGCAGCAATCACGCCGATATAGCTGAGAAGCCCCAAAAAGCTGAGATCCACATCGGGGAGTCCAGCCCAGGTCAGGGCACCATCTGAGAGCAGATACTGATAAATCAAATTATTGACCGGCACCGTGATGGTGAGGACCACCACCACGGCGATACCCAATCCGATGGCCGCCTGGATCTTTTTAGATACCGCCAAAAAAGTGCACATCCCGAGAAAGAAAGACAGCGCCATGTTCTCGATGAAGATAGAACGAACGAACAAGCCCAGATAGTGTTCCATTACGCGCTCTCCTCCACCGCCGTATGCTGGGAAATTCTGAATTCAGGCTCTTCCACCTGATCCTTCTGCCAGCTTCGAATCGCCCAAATCAACAAGCCAATCAAGAAAAACGCGCTGGGCGGAAGCAGCAGCAGACCGTTTGGCGTGTACCAACCACCCTCTGTAACCAAAGGCAGCACCTCAACCCCAAACAGTTTTCCCGACCCAAAGAGCTCACGGATAAAAGCGATCACCATGAGTACAAAGGAATAGCCCAGACCATTGCCAAATCCGTCGAGGAAACTGGGCACTGGCGGATTCTTCATGGCGTAGGCCTCTGCTCGACCCATGACAATACAGTTCGTAATGATCAAGCCAACAAACACCGAGAGCTGCTTGGAGATCTCGTAAGCGACCGCCTTCAAGATTTGATCTACCACGATAACCAGAGAAGCAATAATGGTCATCTGCACAATAATGCGGATACTCGAGGGGATGTAGTTGCGAATGGTCGAGATAAAAAAGCTCGAAAAGGCAGTGACGAGTGTCAGAGCAATCGCCATCACCAGACTGACCTGCATCGAGGAAGTCACCGCCAAGGCGGAACATATCCCCAGAATCTGGAGTGCAATCGGGTTATCGCGAAATACCGGTTTGAATAAGGTTTCACGGATGTCCATTAGGCATCACCTCCGCGCAAGTTGGTCAGGTAGGGTTGGAAGCCCTCTGCACCGAGCCAAAATTGGACCAGATTGGAAACGCCGCGGCTTGTAAGCGTTGCACCCGACAAGCCATCGACCTGCCAATTTGCCGCAGGGGATTGCGGATTGACCGCCCCTTTAGCGACGTTAATCGCTACCTGGCCATCCCGGTAGGCTTGCTTGCCTTCCCACAGCGCCTTCCAACGAGGATTATCGACTTCACCGCCAAGGCCAGGCGTCTCGCCATGCTCATAAAAGCCGAGGCCGGCAATGGTGTTGGCATCTGATTCCAGCGCGACAAAGCCATACAAGGTCGACCAAAGACCATAACCGTGGATCGGTAAGATGACCTTATCCAGCTGCCCCGCTTCATCGTTGACCAAATACACCAGCGCATGGTCCGATCGACGTAGTATCTTGGCCACATCTTCCTCTGGGTCGAGGGCGCGAGAGCGTGCTGGATCCTTTGCCGCCGCGCGTGGGTCAAATCCATTCGGATCGACGTCACTGACGTAGGTGCCAGACTCTATATCCACAACGCGGGTTGTAACCCGCTCAAACTGTTCCTCGACGGTCAGCGCTGGATCATAAAGGCCCGCTGCCATCAAAATATTGCGCTTGAGATCCCGCGTCTTATTTACGGCCTGCGCCGGCTTGAGCAACACTGCCGCCGTCGACACGACTACAGAACACACAATGCACAGCGCGAAGGCCACCGTCAGGACACGCGACAACCCCTCTTTATTACTGGACACGAGCAAGCCTCCTCTTGATATTCGCTTGCACCACGAAGTGGTCAAACAACGGCGCGAACAGATTGGCAAAGAGAATGGCAAGCATCATGCCTTCGGGAAACGCAGGATTGACCACGCGAATCAGCACGCACATGACCCCGATCAGGATTCCGTAGGCCCAGCGACCGCCATTGGTCATGGCAGCCGATACTGGATCAGTGGCCATGAAAAAGGCACCAAAGGCAAAGCTGCCCACGACCATGTGCCAATACCACGGCATGGCAAAAGCGGGGTTGCTGTCCGACCCAATCGTATTCAGTAACGTCGAGAACGCAATCATGCCCACAAAACAGCCGGCGACAACGCGCCAGGAGGCAATGCGGGTCAATAGCAAAACAGCGCCACCAATCATCACCATAAGGGTTGAGGTCTCGCCGATCGATCCAGGGACTGAGCCCATAAACGCGTCCATCCACGTGAAGCTCTCCATGACACCCGTCATCCCGTCTTGCGCCACGATCCCCAGTGGTGTTGCGCCGCTGTAGCCATCAACCGCGGTCCAGACGGCGTCTCCGGATAACTGAGCCGGGTAGGCAAAATACAGAAACGCCCTGCCCGTCAACGCCGGGTTTAGAAAGTTTTTGCCCGTGCCGCCAAAGACTTCTTTACCAATAACGACCCCAAAACTGATGCCAAGCGCGGCCTGCCACAGCGGCAAATCGGGCGGTAGCGTCAGCGCGAATAAAATCGACGTGACAAAGAAACCCTCGTTAACCTCATGGCCACGCTTCATTGCGAACAACACTTCCCAAAAACCACCTACCACAAAAGTCACCAGATAAAGCGGCAGGAAATGCAGCGCTCCGTACAGGAAACAGCTCCACAGGCTGTCCGCATCGTAACCCGCTAGCGCCGACATCACGCCACCACGCCAGCCCTCAATACTTGCCACGCCCAGAGTCTCCATCGCCCCGTTAGCCTGAAAGCCGAGGTTCCACATGCCATAAAACATCGCGGGGAAGGTCGCCAACCAAACCGTAATCATGATGCGCTTCAGGTCCACTCCGTCGCGAACGTGAGCTGAGGAGCGCGTGACGTGATTCGGCGAATAAAAAATGGTATCGACCGCCTCATAGAGGGCATACCAGTTCTCGTAGCGTCCGCCGGGTTTGAATTGCGGCTCGAGCTTATCCAGTGTGCTACGCAAGCCCATCGATCAGCCCTCCTTCTCGATGCGTGTGAGGTTATCCCTGAGAATGGGCCCGTACTCATACTTGCCTGGGCAGACGTAGGTGCAGAGCGCCAAATCCTCTTCGTCGAGTTCCAAACAGCCCAGTGCCTGCGCTGTTTCGGTATCTCCCACCAACAAGGCTCTCAGCAGCTGCGTGGGCAGAACATCAAGTGGCACAACCCGCTCGTAGTTACCGACTGGCACCATCGCGCGCTCAGACCCATTGGTATTCGTTGTCATCGCCGTAGGCTTCATCCCAAACCAACTCGAGAGATAAATACCCATGACCGAGTGCTTTTCTCTTCCCGGAGAAAGCCATCCCATGAAGGCACGATCCCTGCCCTCGGCGATTGCTGTTACCTGATTGTGATAACGCCCCATATAAGCAGTGTCGGAGTGAACGCCTCGACCGCCCAAGACCGAGCCAGAAATCACGCGGGTCTCGCCATCTGCCAACTGACCTGCCGTGAGCTCTTGAAGGTCAGCACCGACTCTGGTCCTGACCGGCCTCGGTGAACTTACTTGCGGACCAGCGAGGGAAATAATCCTGTCGGTGTACAGCTCGCCGTCCATGAACAGACGGCCAATCGCTATCACGTCCTGGTAACCAACGTGCCAAGCCAAAGTCGACAGCGACGCCCCAAGCAAATAATGAATATGGGTTCCCACCAATCCCGCAGGGTGTGGACCGGAGAAATCGGCCCGCTCGATTCGCGAATGCTCTCCGCGAGGGATTTCTGCGCCTGCTTCACAGCAGAGATAGACGGGGCAGTTAACGAGCTGCGCGAGAATGTCTTGCCCCAGCATGAAGGCCTCTGGGTTCTCTGCAATCACCGCTGCAGGATCGAGGGCCAGGGGCTGAGTGTCGATCGCGGTGATGAACAAGCCCGCTGGGGTTGTCGCTGGATCCGCGACCTTGCTGTAGGGTCGGACTCGAATCGCGGTCCACTGGCCGCTGTCTGTGAGGACCGACTTAACCGCGTCCGCACTGAGCTGCCGGGCCTCCTCTGGGGTATGACGCTGGAAGCGCTTGGGTTCGGCTGTGTCATCGACTTCAATCACCAAGGATTGGAAAACTCGACGGGCACCTCGGTTGATCGCCGCGACGCGACCGGATGCGGGCGCGGTATAGCTGACCCCCGCTATCTTTTTGTCCGCGAAGACTTCCTGCCCCTTCTGCACCGCATCACCCACCGCCACTGACATGGTGGGTTTCATACCGACATAGTCTGGCCCGACAAGTGCCACATGCCGGCATCCGGCTGCTACCACGTCACCGGTGGGCTGTCCCGAAAGCGGGATATTCATGCCTCGACGAATTTTAATCATGTTGTTGTCCGCAATAACCATTTAAGCGTGGAGTTGCATCCAACGCCGCTCTGGGGAGTGCTTGAAAATGACCACCTTGCCGCTACCGCCTGTCGTCCCCCGACACCCCGGGCGGTGCGTCTGCTTTGCGCATCTAACCTTGCCTTTCTGGCTTGTGACCGCTGGCCATCAGCGGAAACCCTGCCCCGTTTCCCGGTCGCCGGCATTTTAGCCAAGGCGGCAGATAAACACCACCTCGACATACCGCTTAAAGCGGCGCCGTTAACTCCTGCGGGTAGGTCAGATAGCGAATACCCGCCATTTTTTCCAATATCCGATAAACCTGGCAGCTATAACCAAACTCATTGTCATACCAAAGATAGCAAACCGCCTGGGTGCCGTTCACGATGGTCGCCTGAGCGTCAAAAATACAGGCCGCTCTGGACCCCACAAAATCCGAAGAAACGACCTCGGGTGATGCCGAAAAATCAATTTGTTTGCGCATGGCTGAGTGCAGGGCGGTGTTGCGCATAAATTCGTTGAGTGCCTCGACCGTGGTGGCTTTCGCCAGAGTCAAATTCAAAATAGCCATCGATACGTTGGGCGTGGGGACCCGAATGGCATTACCGGTCAACTTGCCCTCCATCGCGGGCAGCACTTTCGCGACTGCTTTAGCCGCGCCAGTTTCGGTTAGCACCATATTCAGAGGCGCGGAACGACCGCGGCGATCGGCCTTGTGATAATTATCAATCAGATTCTGGTCGTTGGTGTAGGCGTGAACAGTCTCAACATGGCCCGAGACGATACCGTACTCGTCATCGAGTGCCTTGAGCGGGGGCACAATAGCATTTGTAGTACAAGAGGCCGCAGAAATCACGGCGTCGGAATCCTCTATCTCATGGTGATTGATGCCCGCCACAATATTCTTTACATCGCCCTTACCCGGGGCTGTGAGAATCACCTTGCTGGCGCCTTTGCTATTCAAGTGCTTTGACAACCCCTCACGATCTCGCCACATCCCGGTGTTATCCACAACGATGCAGTTATTGATGCCATAGGCCGTGTAGTCGACCTCCTCGGGGCTGTTGGCGTAGATCATGCGGACCTCATTGCCGTTCGCCACAAAACTTTGACGCTCTTCATCGACTCGAATCGTGCCCTTGAAGGCACCGTGCACCGAGTCGCGACGCAACAAACTTGCCCGCTTGACCAGATCGTTTTCAGCGCCGCCTTTGCGAACCACCACGGCGCGGAGCCTGAGACTATCGCCGCCATCGGTCTTGGCAATCAAAATACGAGCCATCAATCGACCAATGCGACCAAAGCCGTAGAGCACGACATCGACGGGTTGATCAACGGGCCTGTGAGCCGAGTCAATGAGGTAGTCCAGCTCTTGGGTGACATATTCCTCCAAGGACAGTCCTTGGCCCTGGGCCTTGTCAAAGTACTGAACCGCCATACGCCCGACATCAATGTGGCTCGGGCCCAACGGCAGGTCCTTCATAATCTCAAGAATGGGCGCGGTCTCAAATTCCGACAATTCGTTATGCTCCATTTGCCGGACATAACGGTGGGATTTCATGATGTCGAGGACCGACTGATTCACCAATGAATGGCCGTAGATGTAGCACTTAACGTTGCGGGCCCGGGCCATCGCGCCCACCTGCGGAATCATCGCCTCCGCCAGAGCCTCTCGCTCCTTCCAATCGGCAAAATAATCTGCTGGTCGTTCCCGCTTTCGCTGCTCTGACACCCCTGACTCCTCGGTCATTACATGGACGGGCGGCATTATCCTAGTTACGCCGGTAGGAGGGCAAGTAATTCGGTAATGCTGGTGGTTTTCAGCGCTTTGACTGGTGACACCGGTCCGACACCCCTACACTAGCAAGCTCTTTTCGGTGTTCTTTCCCGCCCATGGTCGTCGATCTGCTTCAATCAACACCTTGGCCTGACAAGCCGGGTAGCCGGACGGCTGTCGGCCCCTGTCCGGATGCTAGCGCCGCGATGCTGGTCGCAGGAATGGCGTCACCTGAGCGCCTCATCGTCGTGATCACCCCCAGCACCGCAGCCGCAGCCGAATTTGAGCGCGAGCTTGCTTTTTTTCTCGAAGATTCGACGCCGATACTGACTCTCCCTGACTGGGAAACACTGCCCTACGATAACTTTTCACCCCACCAAGATATCGTCTCGGAACGCCTGGCGACCTTCCACCAACTGCCAAAAACAGCGTCGGGGGTGTTAATCGCGCCAATTTCCACCCTGATGCAGCGAACGCCACCCACCTACTACATCGAGGGCAGCAGCTTTAATTTGACGCTGGGCCAGTCGCTGGTGGTCGATACCTTTGTAAAAAACCTTATGCTCAACGGGTATCGCGCGGTCGAGACGGTCTATGAGCATGGTGAGTATGCGGTTCGAGGTGCTCTGCTTGACGTGTTTCCCATGGGCAGCTCGCTGCCCTACCGCATCGACCTCTTTGACAACGATATCGAGACGCTTCGCACCTTTGATCCCGAAACACAGCGAACCATTGCCAAAGTGGATCGTATTCGGTTGCTGCCCGCCCGCGAATTCCCGATGGATTCTGCCGCTATCGAGCGCTTCAAGATGAATTGGTACCGCCGTTTTGACGGTGATCCCGATAACTGCCCGGCTTTCACTGAAATCAGCGCGGGAAGAGTACCCCCGGGCGCCGAAACCTACTTACCGCTGTTTTTTGACGCCTGCGGCACGCTGTTTGACTATCTCCCAGCCAATACAGCAATTGCCATGGTTGGCGATCATTATCCTGCGGCTGAGCGCTTCTGGCAGGAAATTAATAATCGCTACGAGGAGTATGGGATTGACCCCAGACGGCCACTCCCCACGCCGCAGACCGGATATCTACCCGTGGACGAGCTCTATGGGCTGTTTAAACAGTATTCTGTCCTCGAGCTTAAAACCCAAATCGATGCGCCCGCACACGTAGCTACCGGATGGCAACCCGCACCACACCTCGATCAATTCGCGCCCGATGGCACTGCCATCGACCGTCTATCGCGGTTCCTGGACACCCATACCGGTCCGGTGCTGTTGCTCGCAGAATCGACGGGTCGCCGCGAAATCCTGCTGGAGAGTTTGCAACAACATGCGCTCAGTCCTGAACCTGTGGCTGACTGGCAGGAATTTGCTAGTCGCATGCCGACCTTTGCAATCTCGATAGCCCCAGTTGACCGCCCGCTTTACCTCGGCGAGGACCAGCCCGCCGTCATCACTGAAAACCAGCTCTTTGGCCAGCGGGTTGCACAGCGGCGGCGCCGTAAGACAACCGAAGAAACAAATGCCGACGCAATTGTTAAAGACCTGACTGAACTACGACCCGGAGTACCCGTGGTTCACCTGCAGCACGGTGTTGGGCGCTATCTCGGACTGCAATCCCTGACCATTGACGGCGATGCGGCCGAGTTTCTAGTGCTTGAGTACGCCGGTGACGACAAGCTCTATGTGCCGGTCAGCTCACTGCAGTTAATTGCGCGCTACACCGGTGCTGATCAAGACACGGCGCCGCTTCATCGTCTGGGTAGCGAGCAATGGTCTAAAGCCAGAAGAAAGGCGCGTGAGAAAGCCCACGACGTCGCTGCACAGTTGCTCGATGTCTATGCGCGCCGGGAGGCCCGACCGGGCTTTGCGTGCTCCCTAGACAGCGCGCTTTGGGAGACCTTCTCAGAGGAATTCCCCTTCGAGGAAACCCCTGATCAGGCGGCAGCTATCCAAGCGGTGAAAACCGATATGTGTGCAGATCGGGTGATGGACCGCCTCATTTGTGGCGACGTGGGCTTCGGCAAAACCGAAGTCGCCATGCGCGCCGCGTTCATCGCCGTTCAAAATAAAAAGCAGGTGGCCGTATTGGTGCCAACGACACTGCTGGCGCAACAGCATTTCAGCTCTTTTCAGGATCGATTTGCCGAATGGCCTGTGAGGATCGAAGTGGTTTCCCGCTTCAAAAGCGCCAAAGATATTAGCGACGCCCAAGCGCGCGTAGCATCGGGAAAGGTAGACATCCTCGTGGGAACCCATAAGTTGCTCCAAAGTGACTTCCGTTTCGAAGACCTTGGCCTGCTGATTATCGATGAGGAGCATCGATTTGGCGTAAAACAAAAAGACGCCATCAAAGCGCTGAGGGCGGAAGTTGACATCCTCGCTATGACAGCAACCCCGATACCGCGGACCCTCAACATGGCGCTGGGAGGACTTCGAGATCTATCAATTATCGCGACGCCCCCAGCAAAACGTTTGTCGATAAAAACCTTTATTCGCGAGCATTCAATCGCGCTCGTGAAGGAGGCGGTGCTACGGGAAACGCTGCGCGGCGGCCAGGTTTACTACCTGCATAATGAGGTCAAATCAATCGAGGAGTCCGCTCGCAAGTTGAGAGAATTATTGCCCGACCTGTCGATCGGCGTAGCCCATGGTCAACTGCGAGAGACAGAACTTGAACGGGTGATGTCTGATTTCTACCACCAGCGGCACCACATTTTGGTGTGCAGCACCATTATTGAAACCGGCATCGACGTTCCCAACGCGAATACCATTTTGATTGAACGTGCTGACAAATTCGGACTGGCGCAACTCCATCAGCTGCGGGGCCGGGTCGGGCGATCTCACCACCAAGCTTACGCCTACCTACTAAGCCCACCCCGAACAGCATTAACACCGGACGCCCAAAAGCGCTTGGAGGCGATTGAAGCCGCAGGTGAGCTGGGCGCGGGCTATCATTTAGCGACTCACGACCTCGAGATACGTGGCGCGGGTGAATTGCTCGGGGACGAACAGTCGGGCCAAATCCACAGTGTCGGCTTCGGGCTATATCTCGAAATGCTGCACAGCGCTGTGAGCGCCCTGCGCCGAGGCGAGATACCCGACCTCGATGCGCCGCTCGATGGCGGCACCGAGGTCAAACTGCACGTGCCAGCCTTAATTCCGGATGATTATCTCCCGGATATAGCGACCCGGCTGGTGGTCTACAAACGAATCGCGGCCGCCACTACCCGCGAGGGACTCCGAGAAATCCAAGTCGAGATGATTGACCGCTTTGGGCTCTTGGTTGACAGTATCAAAAATCTGTTCGCGCAAGCCGACATCCGTGTGGAGGCCCAGCGCCTTGGAATTGCCGAAATAGACCTCAATGACAACGGGGGACATGTGGACTTCAGTAACAAGACACCCATCAACCCTCTGACCTTGGTGAAACTGATCCAGAGCAGCCCCAACACCTACGCCCTCTCTGGCTCAAGCCGACTTAAGATCTCCCACGACATGCCTTCCCTAGAGGATAGAAAACTATTCGTGCACCAGTTATTCGACACCCTCTCGAGGGACGCTCAGAAAGATGCCAGCCAATGAGCCGGTCTACCATTACACCAACGCTCATTGTCCTCCTCTGCTGGCTATCCCTACCGCAAAATGAGGCATTGGCACAGCGGCAAGAAGCGTCCGCTCCCGAGGAGGAAACAGCGCCCTCTGTGCCGATTCCCGAGGACCTCGACCCCGACGCCCCGGCCGGGTGGCATATGATTGAGCTCGCCGTGCTTGTTGATCTGCGTGAGGAAGTATTAAACGGTGAGCAGTGGCCGAGTTACCCGACGGTCACCTATCCCTCAAGATATCGACGGCTGTTGGATCCGTTGCGCCGGTCGGCACTCGAGCAAGAATTTCCCTCGGCGGCTATCACCGCCTTGCCGAGCGGCGAGATCGAAGTCGCACTTGAGGATCCCACCCGGGTGCTCTCCCTGGCCCTTATCGAAGAACAAACGCGACTGGCCCAAGAAGCCGCAAAAGCCGCTGCAGCGCAAGCCAACATCGCCGATCCCATTGAAGAGAACAGCGATCAACAGGCGCTTGATCAGGACGAAAGCCCTAACACCATGTCTCAACAACCGTTGGATTTCATCGACAATCCCGAGGAGCAGGCGGCTCAGCCCCCTCCCCTCGATAGCCTGCTGGACGAGGGCTATGGAGTCAGGGCCGCGGATGAGGCGGCAGAGAACACCGTGGGCTTGCCTTTGATGATCGATGAATCGCTGCTGGGCGAGCTTGAAGAGCCCGAACCGGTGCCCGAGCCAGTGCTCCCAACGCCGTTTGTAAGAGGCCCGTTACTCTCCCTCGCCAGCGGCATAGCGGCGGTTCAACGAAAGACCGGCGACCGCCTCGAATTGGCTGCGAGTTGGCTGCATGCTCCCGGGGCTTCTTTACCCATTGTGCTTGATAACTCGGGTGACACCCTCCCGCCGGCGCCGCTTCAAGGCTTTGTACAGCTTCGCCAAGGGGACCCCCTCAAGATCGGCGTTAACTTTTGGCGGGCGACTGAGGGCAATTACATGCCCGCCACCTTTGTGATGACGCCGCCTCCAAAAGCACCACAAAGTATTAGCTTCAAGATGCTTCCAGCGCAGACGAACCTGAGTCGCGAGGAGGCGCAGGAATTCCAACGGCGACTCTCTACTCTCGAGGAATTTTTGGCCACCGGACAGCCACTGAGCACATTTTCAGGAACCCAAGGGCCAGCCCAAACCACAGCGGCAGAAAGGGTACAAGCCGCCTCTGCGTCCAGCTCAACCGACGACTCCTCGCCCGAATGGGGGTACCGACACATCATTCACGTGGCGGACACCCGTACCCTCGAGGACGGCGTGGTCCGCTATTTTGACCACCCCGTCATTAAGGTTGTTGTAACCCACAAAGAGCTCACTTGGGGCGAGGTGTATATGCTGGGATATGAAGAGCATGAGGCGCGACAGCGTGCCGAGGAAACAACGGATCCCGAAGGCCCAGCGGCCGTCAATCCCAAGGCTACAAATCAATAGGTCCCACTACAGGGTTGCTCTCGGAAAGTGCCCAGAGGATGTAACACTGTCCTTTGGCCTTGTCCGGGGCCGGTAGCTTAGGCCGTCGGTTCAGGCTGAGACAGTGCGCCGACCGAGCCTTCATCCTCAGCCAGATGAATGGTACTGGTCGGGAACGCTACCTCTGCCCCGTGGGCCTCTATGATCTCGAGTATGCGCAACAACACGTCCTGCTTGATCCCATGATAGGTGGCCCAATCGGTTGTCTTGGTAAAGGTATACACAAAAAAGTCTAGGGATGACGGTCCGCAACTGACAAAGTTGACCATCAGGGTCCTGTTGAGATCGATCGCCTCATGCCCCTCCAGCATCGCCTTGACGTCAGCCACAATTCCGCTCATACAGCGGATATCCTGGTAGCGAATACCGATGGTTTCGTAGATGCGTCGATTGCGCATCCTCGAGGGATTTTCCAGGGCAACGCTCGAGAACACGGCGTTGGGAACATACAAAGGGCGCTGATCGAAGGTGCGAATCATGGTCATGCGCCATCCAATGCTCTCAACGGTCCCCTCTATCTCTCGGTCAGGAGACCGTATCCAATCCCCCACTGTAAACGGTCGGTCCAAATAGATACTCAATCCACCGAGGAAATTCGCCAGCAGATCTCTTGCGGCAAAACCCACGGCGATCCCACCAATTCCCCCAAACGCAAGCAACCCCGATACCGATACCCCCACCGATTGAAGGATCATGAGGGACACGACAATCCACAGCGTAATGCGCAGCAAACGCAGTGTTGCACTGATCGTCGCTCGCGCGTCTGAATCCCGTGGACCGCGATGTTCGCCCAGAAGTTCAGCCTCTACACCTGCAAGGATGCGCTGTACAAACCACCCCAACAGCAGCACGAGTCCGGTGTCGGCCACTTGCCGCAACCACACCCGGACTTGTTCAGCGCCCTCGAGCAGACCCAGTGACAGGTACACTAGCACCAGCCACATCAGCCACTCCCCGGGTTTTGCCAAGGCCGCGGCAATCACGTTATCCCACGGGTTGGCACTCTTCTCCGCGGCTCGGTTTAATCGAGCCAAAATCAAGCCCAGCACAACATGACCGATCACCCCGACGAGGCCAAAGGCCACCAACATCAACAGCGGCAGGGGTACCCCGGTAGTCTCTGCGATCGGCG
>CBFHQV010000058.1:0-13970 GCA_965658055.1 Luminiphilus sp.
CTTTTAATTACTGGCCAGTAACCGGCCAGCAACCGGCCCGATATCCTGCTTCAAACCGGGGATAAACGCCAGCATCCCGCCTCTTCCACCGCCTTTTGCTCCTCACCCAGTTTAATCAGGTGGGCAAGCATCGACAGTTTGGCCCATTCGTGCAGCCCTGGGTCAACATCGTTGTACACCACAACAACTAACTCATCGAGAGTAGCAGGGCCTGTCTCCTTTAAACCCGCAACCACTTTGGCCTCGCGCATCAAGCGATGCCGGACCAGTTTTTCTACCTCGGCTCGACAATCGGGAATGATCTCGCCGTGACCCGGCGCAATCGCCGTGACCGGAAAATCGAGCAACCGCTCGAGTGATGCAATGTAGGCTTTCATATTGCCGCCCGGGGGCACAATGACCACAGTCGAACCATTCATGATGTGATCCCCCGCAAAAACCAAACCTTCCTCTTCGAGCAAAAAACAAAAATGATTGTCCACATGCCCCGGTGTGGCGATCGCGCGCAGCTGCCAATCATTGCCAACAATATTTTCACCATCGACGAGCTGCTGCTCGGGGATAAAGGAGGTGTCCTGATGCTGATCGTCTTCGGTAACAGCGCCGATCATGGGAACGCCGAGTTCTCTGGCAATGATGGAAGCCGCGGGAGAATGATCAGGATGCGTGTGGGTACACACGACGCGGGTAATCTTGCCAGCACCCGCTTCGAGGATGCGATCTATATGCTCGGGAATAGCAGGACCCGCGTCGACAACCGCGACGTCATCGGTCCCCACGAGGTAGGTATTGGTTCCCGCCCCAGTCATGGGTCCGGGATTGGGTGCTACCAACCGTCGAACCCGCGTGGACAGCTGCTCAACAACCCCCGCTTGCATTGGTATCAACCAACCAGCTGCGTGATGGGCACCACCGGGTCAACATCGGCATCGTAATCGACGCCCTCGACCTCAAACCCGAACAGCTGCAAAAACTCACGCCGGTACCCGTCAAAATCAGACAGGCTCTTGAGGTTGTCGGTATCAATCCGGTCCCAAATCGCCGCGACTTCTGCTTGCACCTCGGGATCGAGCTCGAGACCATCAGCCCGGAGACGCCCTTCGTCATCAACGCCGCAGACATCGCCATAGAGCGACTCGCGAAACAACCGATTGACCTGCTCTATACAGCCCTCGTGAACACCGTGCGCCTTCATCACCTTGAACAAAATGGCGAGGTAAATGGGCATCGCAGGTATTGCCGCCGAGGCCTGCGTCACCACCGCTTTTAACACTGAAACCCGAGCATCGCCGCCGCGTTTTGCCAGCAACGCGCGGATATCCACCACGCGCTTGTCGAGATCCTGCTTCGCGGCACCAATCGTTCCGTGCCAGTAAATATCCCAGGTAATCTTCTCGCCAATGTAGGTGTACGCCGTGGTTTTCGCGCCGTCGGCCAAGACGCCTGCACCATCGAGTGCCTCAATCCACATCTGCCAGTCTTCGCCGCCCATAACCGCAACGGTGTTGTCGATCTCTTCCTGCGTCGCCGCCTCTAAATAATATTCCTGAATCGCTTCCTTATCGGTGTTCACGCCTTTTTGCGTGGTGTCGCCACCAATGGGTTTTAACGTGGAGTTGTGCACGACCCCCGTTTTGGGATGAGTTCGTCGGGGCGCCGCGAGGCTGTAGACCACCAGATCAATCTGACCCAGATCGGCTTTTATTAAGTCGATAACCCGAGCCTTAATCTCATCGGAAAACGCGTCGCCGTTTAAGCTTCTGGCGTAAAGGCCCGCCGCCTCGGCTTGCTCATGGAAGCCCGCCGCGTTGTACCAACCCGCCGTGCCGGGTTTTTTCTCGCTGCCTTCCTTTTCAAAAAACACGCCAATCGTCGACGCACCGCAACCAAACGCCGCCGTAATACGCGAAGCCAAACCGTAGCCGGTTGATGCACCCAACACCAGAACGCGCTTGGGTCCATCGGTGATCGGCCCACCGGACTGCACATGGGCGATCTGTCGACGCACGTTTTCTCGACAGCCTTCGGGGTGGGTTGTTGTGCAGAGGAAACCGCGAACGCGGGGCTTAATCACCATGTGTATTCCACCTTTGCTTGTGTGCTGGCACCTAAATTCGAGGCGAGAGAGTCTACCACGCGATAGCTGGTTGCTCAGGACTCATCCCATGCCACCGAGAGCCTGAAATCCGACACAACCCGAACCCTGTCTTCCTCGGTGTCGATGTCGGTCACGTAAGCTGGATTGTTGGACTGCCAATGCTCGACTCCGGGGGCGCCCTCACCACGCCAGCGCCCGCTGCCGTAGGGCCCATCACCCGCAACAATGGCTGGAATAATGCTGCCAGCGAGTATGACCGGATTCCCGGGCTTACCCCCAACCACGGGACCCAGAAAGGTCGTTTTTTGGCCTGTTTGCTGCCACGCAGCGATCAGGTCTCGATAGGCGACCTCATCCAGCAGGGGCATATCAAGGGGAGTCACCAGCACGTCACCCAAACCCGCGGGCAGCGCCCCGAGACCCAGTCGCAACGAGTCGGCCTGCGAATGTGTTTGCATGGGATGGCTGACCGTATGCACAGCCCACGCTTGCTCAAGCGCACGGCTAATGGCTTCGCCGTGATGGCCCAACACCACCATAATCGGCGAAATGTCTAGCGCGCGAAGGGCGCGCAACTGGCGGTGGATCAGGAGCTCGCCGTCAACCCTGAGCAGACTTTTCGGTCGCCCGCCCAAGCGACTGCCCGCGCCGGCTGCCAATAACACGGCACCGCCGATGGTCATACAGCTCGCCCCCTCATGGCTACTTCACTATCTTCACTATCCCAGCCGCCTCAATGTGACGCACCGAGGTGACTCACCACGCTACCTCGAGAGTGGGCAACTGAAATAGCCTTGGTTGCACGAGCACTGCTCACGGCACAGCGGCTTTCCTGACTGCCCGCGGCCGCACAGTCGCTGGCGGCTCGGCTGTTCTTAACAAGCTGCCTTATTACAATTCGCGTCACAACTTCGCGTCACAACAAGGTGCGGCGAATGTCAGATAACAAAGCCACAAGCTCGGTCAAAAATCGGCCCGCGTCGCCGCCGTTAACAACGCGGTGGTCATAGGATAGCGACAAGGGCAGCTGTTTACGCGGCGCGAATTCACTGCCGGTCCACACCGGCTGCATCGACGCCCTCGATATCCCAAGGATAGCGACCTCAGGCGCATTGACGATCGGTGTAAAACCGCGGCCGCCGATGTTACCGAGACTGCTAATGGTAAATACACCGCCCTGCATTTGATCGGGTTTTAACTTTTTGTCCCGCGCCAGGGCGGCGAGATGAGCCATTTCCTCGGAGAGCTCCCATAAACCTTTCTTATCGACGTCCCTGATGACCGGAACCACGAGACCTGCCGGGGTATCCACCGCCATACCAATATGACAATAATGCTTGTATACCAGCGTTTCGCCGCCCTGCGCGAGGGAGGTCTTTAACTTGGGATGACGCGCCAGAGCCACTGCGCAGGCTTTCAGAATAAATGGCATCGGCGTCAATTTGGTGCCGCGCTGTTCGGCCTCCCGCTTCATCTCTGACCGAAATGATTCCAGGTCGGTGATGTCGGCGTCATCAAACTGCGTGACATGAGGCACGTTAAGCCAAGAGCGACTCATGTTCGCCGCCGTCACCTTGTCGAGGCGAGAGCGGCTGGTCTCTTCGATGGCACCAAACTGGCTGAAATCCACCTCGGGAATAGCCGGGATGCCTGCTCCCTGCACGCCCGAGGTGGTACCTGACGCACCCTCAAGCGCTTGCTGAACGAAGTGATGGAGGTCCTCTTTGAGAATCCGTCCTCGAGTACCCGACCCCTTCACCTTTAATAAGTCGACGCCAAATTCTCTGGCGAGCTTGCGAACCGCGGGCCCTGCATAGATCGACCCACCCTCATTAGGGCTTCCACCCGCGACGTTATCGGGGGAGAGCACTGGACTGCCGGCATTCGACGGCGATTGCGGCTCAGTCTGGGACGTTGTGGTAGTCGTGGTGCCAGAAGCTGTTGTTACAGCGTCCTGCTTGGCGGGTGAACCCACCGATGCACTTGGGGCGGTGTTTTCGTGAGCGCCATTTTTTGGTGCCGCACTTTCTTGTGATACAGGGCTCTGAACTGACATCTCTAAAAGCGGGGTCCCATGCCGCACTAACGCCCCTGCTGACACCAAAAGCTGAGTAATGGCGCCGGCTACAGGTGCAGGCACCTCCATGGACGCCTTATCGGATTCCAGCAGGACCAAAGACTCTCCCTCGGTGACCTCCTGCCCAACCGCGACCAGCACCTCCACCAGATCCACGTCACCGTCAGTGCCGATATCGGGGACTTCCACGGTCATCACTGATGACTCAGCCGGTGAACTCGTATCCGCGGGCTTTTCGCCAGCATCTGGCGCGGAGGACGCATCGGCGGCTGAGGGCTGCGCAATGGAGGCGGCTGTTGACTCGGGAGTCGCGGAGATCGCTGTTTCAATCTCCACAATGGCGTCACCCTCGGACAGGGCGTCACCAACCGCTATTTTTAGTGCTGTCACAATGCCTTCCGCGGTAGCGGGTATTTCCATCGAGGCTTTGTCCGATTCCAACACGATAAGACTCTGGTCCACCGTCACGGTATCACCCACCGCGACAAGCACCTCGACGACTTCCGCGCCTTCAGCACCACCAATGTCGGGGACGGTTAGCGTAAGCGTTGCCATAGGGTTATCTCCGTACCAATCAGGCTAATCGAGGGTTGGATTTTTCGGCATCGATACCCAAAGCCGTCATCGCATCCACGACAACCTGGGGCTTAAGTCGCCCCTCGTCCGCAAGTGACTTGAGGGCCGCCAGCACAATAAAGTCGCGATTGACTTCAAAGTGCTGGCGCAACTTGGCGCGGGTATCGCTGCGTCCGAAGCCATCAGTCCCGAGAACGGTAAAACGACCGGGGATAAATTCTCGCAGCTGGTCGGTGTGTGCTTTCATGTAATCCGTGGCCGCAATAAAGGGCCCCCGGGTCTGCTTGAGCTGCTGTGTCAGGTAGGACTCGCGAGGGCTCTCGGCGGGATGAAGCATGTTCCAGCGCTGGCAATCTTTGCCCTCTCGCGCCAATTCGTTGACGCTCGTGATACTCCAGATGTCCGCGGCAACACCGTAGTCTCGCTCCAGCATCTCCGCCGCCGCTTCCACTTCGCGAAGAATCGCACCGGCACCCAAAAGCTGCACGGTAAGTGAGTGCTTGCTTTTGCTTTGCTGCTTTTTATATAGACCTTTTATGATGCCCTCTTCGACACCCTCGGGCATATCGGGCTGCTGGTAGTTTTCGTTCATCGTGGTGATGTAGTAGAAGCAGTTCTCCCCTTCCTCATACATGCGACGAATACCGTCCTGAATGATGATAGCCAGCTCGTAGGCATAGGCGGGGTCGTAGCTCACGCAGTTGGGCACCGTTGCGGCCAATAAATGACTGTGACCATCTTGGTGCTGCAGGCCTTCACCATTGAGGGTGGTTCGGCCCGATGTTCCCCCGATGAGGAAGCCGCGTGCCTGGCTATCGCCCGCTGCCCAGGCTAGATCACCGATGCGCTGAAAACCAAACATCGAGTAGAAAATAAAGAAAGGAATCATCGGGTAGTCGGAAACGCTGTAAGAGGTTGCCGCCGCCATCCAGGCCGAGAATGCGCCTGCCTCGTTAATGCCCTCCTCCAAAATCTGACCCTGAACATCTTCCTTGTAAAAGAGAATGCCGCCCGCATCGTGAGGCGTGTAGTTCTGCCCGGCAGCGGAATAAATGCCAAGCTGCCTGAACATGCCTTCCATCCCAAACGTGCGCGCCTCGTCCGGGACGATGGGAACCACACGTTGCCCAATTTCCTTGTCTTTGATCAGGGAGGACAAGATGCGCACAAAGGCCATCGTGGTCGAAATTTCGCGTTTACCGCTGGATTTCAACTGCGAGGCGAAGGTTGCTCGGGAGGGCGCAGGCAGGTGGTAGGACACCGGACGGCGGCACGGAATGTGCCCGCCGAGTTGGGCTCTACGCTCGCGCATATAAGCCATTTCGGGGCTGTCATCGTCAGGCCGATAAAACGGCACGTCCTTTAACGCGCTATCGCTAATCGGCACCCCGAAACGATCTCGAAACGCCTTTAAACTCTTTAAATCAAGCTTTTTCAGCGAATGGGTCTCGTTGCTCGCCTCACCCGCCTCACTGGTGCCATAGCCCTTTACGGTCATAGCCAAAATGGCCGTGGGGCGCTGGGTTTCCTCGCAGGCAGCGGCATAAGCGGCGTAAACCTTGTAAGGATCATGGCCGCCCCGATTTAGGTACATGATGTCTTCATCACTCAGGTCTTTGACCAATTCGAGGGTCTCGGGGTATTTGCCGAAGAAGTGTTCCCGGGTGTAGGCGCCCCCGTTATATTTAAAGTTTTGCAACTCGCCATCGCAGACTTCGTCCATGCGTTTCTGCAATAAACCGCTCTTATCGCGCTCCAACAGCGGGTCCCACTTGCGACCCCAGATCACTTTAATCACGTTCCAACCCGCGCCCCGAAATACGCCTTCGAGTTCCTGAATGATCTTGCCGTTTCCTCTGACGGGGCCATCGAGGCGCTGCAAGTTGCAGTTGATTACAAAGTGGAGATTGCCCAGACCCTCGCGCCCTGCCAGGGCAATCGCACCCAGTGATTCCGGCTCATCGCATTCACCGTCGCCCATAAAGCACCAGATTTTGCGATCTCGATGATCTACCAAGCCTCTGTTTTGCTGATATTTCATGACGTGAGCTTGATAAATTGCCTGTATCGGACCCAGCCCCATCGACACCGTCGGAAACTGCCAGTAGTTGGGCATCAGCCACGGATGAGGGTAGGAGCTCAGACCGTTACCATCGACTTCCCGACGAAAATTGGTGAGCTGCTCTTCACTGATGTGCCCTTCCAGGAAGGACCGTGCATACATTCCGGGGGCGCTGTGGCCCTGATAAAAAACGAGATCACCGGGATGACCGTTCTCGGTACCCCGAAAAAAGTGATTCATCCCCACATCGTAGAGGGTGGCACTGGAGGAGAAGCTTGAGATGTGTCCACCAAGGCCGTCCTCGTTATCATTGGCGCGCATGACCATCGCCATCGCGTTCCAACGGATCAAGGATCGGATCCGCCGCTCCATAAACAGGTCACCCGGCATGGGACGTTGCTGCTCGGGGGGGATGGTGTTGCGAAACGGGGTCGTGATGGCCCGGGGAAGCGGAACACCCGAATTCTCGGCATGCTGTGCCAGCGAGCTGACGATCTCACCACCGGCCTGAATACCACCATGACGCACCACGGCATCAAGGGCATCAAGCCACTCTTGACGTTCCTGCGCGTCAACTGCTGTTTCCATCATCGACCTCTATCCCCCAATCCTTGCGCGCTAAGCGGCAGACTCAGCGGTAATTACTACCTTTGGACTGCTTGATTTGCGGCAAAACCTTATTAAATTCCGTTTTAGAACTATAAAGCTCTTCGTATGAGCTCGAAATTTAAATTATTTTCGGCTAATTTTCTATTTGATTCCTTTTTAGAACTAATTTAAATGCAAAAAAATGCCCCTTCTTTTCAAAAATCAGGGGCACAGGCCTGCTAGTTAAGCGAGCGGTGAGATGCGTCAGCGGAGCTTGTTATTCGTTTATCACCTCTGTTGTGTTGGCATTTGGCGATGAAATGCATCCACATCCTCAACCACCACCGCATCAGCCAACGTGGCGAAAGGCGCATCGGCAAACTTGGTTCCTTTGAGCTGAATCAAAATGCGCGCGCTGTCCTCTGCCAGCATGGTGTCGCGGTAATAGGCCCTCGCCTCCTCCAAGGTCACCGCCTCGACAGCAGCGATGAGCCGAGCGCGGGTATCGAAGTCATAACGCTCCCGGGTCCAGTCGCTGACAAATGGAGCCGCCTCTTCGGAAAGATTCTTCGGGGGCTCGGTGAGGGTAGTGATGACACCCGCTTTGATTCTGCTGAAATCCTCGTCAGTCAAAGCCTCCATATCCTCAGCAAACTCCGACCGATAGGCGTCAAAGCGGGTAAGCATCTCTACCGGCGCTTTGACGGGAGTCTGTATATACAGCCCGAGCATCGGATGATCGCCAAGCTCGGTAGCGAACCCCCCGGCCGCATAGCCTAGCTGCTCTTCTGTGCGCAACTGATTAAAGGCGCGACTCGAAAGATGCGCGCTGACCAATTCACCCCGAGCCAAATTTTCGATAGTCGCTTCAGGCGCCGCAAACAGATAGAGCATGCCCAAATCTTCGATAGGCAGTGCTTCCTGATAGACCAGACGGGACCCTGGCTTTGGCGCGTAAACCGCAGGCCGTTGATAGCCGCCGCTTTCACCCGCTGGTAATGTGCCACTCAACATCTCGGCAAGCTCATTGGCATAGGACTGGGTATAGTTTCCAAAGAGGTAAAGTCGTGTGTAAGCGCCCGCCAATTCGCCAGCAATAAATTGCGCCAAGGATTCCTGCGTGACCGCGTTGGCCGCCGCGATCAGGCTCTCGCGATTAAACTGGCCCGTCTGAGTAAGACGTTGCACCGCTGGGAATAACTGTCTGACCGCGAATCCGAACCGGGCATTATCGAGGCCCCGCAAGTACCGATCGATCGCTTGTTCAAGTTCACGTGCAGTGGGCTTTATCCGTAGAGCCTCGACCGCGCGCTGGAGCAATTCGGGCTGCTTGTCGGAGAACCCCGATAATGTCAGCCGGAGTCCGAAGCCGGAGGAAGCCCCCACGTTCATACCGGCGATACCCGCCTCCGTAAACAGCGTTGTTTGACTGAGGTTGTATAGATCCGTCCACAGCGCATACATCACCTCGGCGGAGGCATCCGCTGCGCGGGAATCGGTATTGAGGTAGAGCTGGGTAAAACCCTTGGGCTGTTCGGGGAACGCTTCGCTGCCCTGCAGCCAAATTTCCAAATCCTCGGTTGCTACCAGTTTTTGTGGTGTTATCGGCCCGTGTGCCACCTCGAAAGACTCTGGCAACAGGGTATTTAAGCTCGGCAGGCCCAAACCGTTGTCATTGGCAAGCGCCAGCTGATCTTCTACCGGTGCCAGGCGCAGGGGCTCTACCGCATATCGGCCCGCGTAAAAATGCATTTCCTCCGTCGCCGGCTCATCTTTAGAAACGTACCAGACGTTCATCCGCTCTGGCACCAATTGTGCCAACACGTCGTTGACGGCATTCGCGTCAAATCCATCAAATACGAAGGGCGCATTGATCACGTTCTCGATGGGGTAATTTTGCATCGATGCCGCGAGTGAGGAGACGTAGGAAAAGTCGTTGATCTTTTCCAGAAAGCGGAATTGGTTGTTCAGCGATGTGTTCAACTCTTGGGAATAACGATCATCGATGCCTGTCTCGCGCAACATCTCAAGGTAACCCATAAGCATATTAGTGATCTCTTCACGCTGCGCCATACCGGCTTCGGTCAAATCCACCTGAATGCTGAATGTGCCGTAGTTGCCGTAACCGTTAGGCGAAACAGTCGTCATGAGACTGCTGGCCCATCCCAACTCTTTCAATCGGCTGGCCGGTGTATTGGGCATCTCTGATCCCAAGACATAAGACAGGTAGCGATTTGGCTTTACGCGAAACTGATCGATATTAGCGTCAATAAAAAAGTCGAGCTGCAGCAGGCGTTGATCTTCCAAAGGTACATAGCGAACTAACTTACCGGCGGCCTCCTCAAAATCTAGCGGTGTGGTCACAACGGGCTTTTCGATACCTTTGACCGGGATGTCGGCGAAGTAGCGAGTCGCCAACGTCTCCATTTGATCCAGACTCTGGTCACTGACCATCGCCACTTTCATGATGTCCGCGCCGTAGTAACGATCATAAAAATCGAGCGTAGCCTCGTGCAGCGTGGATCCTTCCTTATCGGCAAGGCTCTCTAAATTGCCAATCAGAAACCGATTGCCGGGATGGTCACCCATAAAGCTTCGGCCTAACTTAAACATGCCGAAGTAGTCCATTTCTCGCCGCATCGACCACTCGGCATTAACCGCGCTCTTTTCCTTCTCGATGTACTCGGGATCGAGCAAAGGGGTTTTGAAGAAGTGGGAGAATCGATCGAGTGCCCCCTCATAGGCGCTGTTTTTGATCTCGAACATGTAGTTGGTGATATCGAGCCAGGTGTAAGCATTCCGGGAGCCACCGTTCTCATTGATATAGGTCATGTAGCCATCGATATCGGGGTAAGCCTCGGTGCCCATAAACAACATGTGCTCGAGAAAGTGCGCCATGCCCTGGTAGGCCATGGGGTCAAACATCAAGCCGACGCCAACACTGAGGGCTGCTGCGGATTTCTCTACCGCGGGATCAGACACCAACAACACCTCGATCCCGTTATCCAGACGAACCGCTCGATATTCGCGGCTGTCATTAGGGCTCTGCACGATTCCCGAGGTTACGCCCTCTGCTTCTCCCGATGGCCCCGGCGACTGCTTATCCGCGCAGCCAGCCACTATGCCTATGGCGGCAATACAAGCAATTCCAATGATTTTAGAAACGTACGAGTGATGTCGCGAGCATGCGCTCATGATTTCCTCCAAAACATAACAATGTGGTGCTGATCAGACTTAAGACGCGGTTGAAAATTGAGGCGCGTTAGACCGTCTTTCAGGCCGCGGGTTCCGCGCCCCTTGATGGCCAGGCACTGATAATCGCGCTAATCAAGGTCGCCAGGGGAATCGCAAAAAAGACACCCCAAACGCCCCAGATACCGCCAAAAAACAGGACCGCAACGATAATCGCGACCGGGTGCAGATTTACCGCCTCACTAAAGAGCAAAGGCACCAGGACATTGCCATCAAGTGCCTGAATAATTCCGTAGGTAAAAAACACCCAATAAAATTCATTGGTCAGGCCCCACTGAAAAAACGCCACCATCAGCACGGGCACCGTGACCAGTGCTGCACCGATGTAGGGAATGATCACCGAGAGCCCAACGAGCAGTCCCAATAGTGCGGCGTAATTCAGTCCCAATACTTTAAAGGTGGCATAGCTGACAACGCCGACGATGATAATCTCGATGACTTTGCCACGTGCGTAGTTGGCGAATTGGCGATTCATTTGTCCCCAGATCGAATTCAGCAAAGGCCGTTCCGCGGGTAAAAAAGCGGTGCCCCAGCGCACAATTTTTTCCCGGTCTTTTAACAAAAAGAAAACCAGCAGTGGAATCAGCACCATGTACACCATCAAAGCGAGTAACACGGGGATGCTGCTAAAGCCTTTGGCGACCACGATCTGTCCGAACTGGGCCATTTCTCCCTGAATAGCATTCATCATTTGATTGATCTGCTGCTGGCTGATGAGTGACGGATAGCTTTCGGGTAATACCGATAGCGCCTCGCGCCCCTGCTCCACCATCGCGGGGGCCTCCTTCGCCAAACTAACCAGCTGGCGCCACACGAGGGGCAATAAGCCCAACAAAACGCCAAAAAACGAACTGATAAAAAGCGCCATAGCACAGCCAACGCTGAGTCGTGCTGACAGCCCCCAAGCTTGCAGCTGATTGGCGATACCCTGCATGAGATACGCCAGAATGACCGCCACAAAAAACGGCGTGAGGATATCCCCGACGGAAAGAAGGATGACAAGACCGGTCACCAGCAGAGCGAGCAGAAGGATTGACTCTTCTTCGCTCAAGTAACGGTGATACCACTTTTTCAGGACGTTTAGCATGTCTAAGCCTTGGTGATTCGGTGGCAATAAATGCCGTCATCGGACACTTCCGTCTCCACCCGATGCCCCCCCAACCTCTCAAGAGATCGGAAGTCTCGCTCCGAACCGGGGTCAGTCGCGATAAGTTCAAGCACCATCCCCGACTCCAGCTCGCGCAGGCCCCGCTTGGCCAAAAGCAGGGGCATTGGGCACTGCTGACCGCGGGCGTCAATGTGTTTATGGGGGGCTACTTTGCTCATGAGTGTCGAGGAAGGATCCATCGCTTGGTCAGGTAGTATACCGCCTTGCCCCTCAGGACTGGATAGATCCTGAATATTTACCAAACATGCGTTTATTCTTGTCATCACTTCCCCATCAGTTGCGATAAAGTGCAACCATGCTATCTAAAACACCAGTTAAAGCCTTGAACCTCCCCATGTTGGGTGGGCTGGTGTTGGCTGCCGCGCTGATGATTCCCCGCCATGGTCACGGTGTCACCGAAGATCTAAAAATCCCCAATTTAGGGGAATCCAGTACCAGTCTGTTTTCCTCGGAATTTGAGTACAACTTGGGCCGAAGCTGGCTAAAAGCGTTTCGACGCCAAGCGCCTACGGTCAATGACCCGCTCCTTTACAGCTATTTGGAGTCCATCGTTTTTGACCTGGTAACCCATAGCGACCTTCAGGATCGCCGCATTGAGCTGGTCATCGTCGATAACCCCAACATCAATGCCTTTGCTGTGCCGGGAGGTGTCATTGGCGTGCACACCGGGTTATTCCAATACGCGCAAACCGAGGATGAGTTTGCAACCGTTATGGCCCATGAAATTGCCCACCTTTCCCAGCGCCACTTTTCACGGGGGGTCGAGCTGTCGCAAAGCCAGTCGCCGCTCAATATTGCGGGTCTTCTCGCCGGGATTTTGCTCGCAGCCACCGCCGGCACCGATGCAGGTCTAGCTGCCATGACCGCCACTCAAGCCGCGTTACAGGATCAACAGCTCCGCTACAGTCGCGCCAACGAAGCCGAGGCAGATCGGGTTGGATTGCGCCTGCTGTATGAGGCGGGGCTGGATCCCTATGCGGCCCCGGCAATGTTTGAGCGCATGCTGGCGTCTACCCGCTACAGCAGCGCGAACCGTCTCCCCGAATTCCTGCGCACGCATCCCTTGTCAGAAAAACGAATCGCAGACACCCGAACCCGCGCCATGCAGTATCCCAAGCGAATCAGACCGGTCAGCCTGCAGTACCAGTTGATGCGGGCGCGGGTTGCGGTGTCGCTGGCGGATACCCCTGAAGAAGCCGTCACCATGTTTAAAAATCAGTTGGAAGGCAATCCGAGGTCACGGGAAGCGGCGATTTACGGTCTGGCTTTGGCGCTAGCCAAAGCCGGCAGACCCCAAGAGGCCGCATTGGCGTTGGATGATATTTGGGCGGATAACGAGCAGCGTATCGAGTATGTGCTGGCTGACGCCGACATCGCGATCGCCGGCGGCAAGGCGAGTCTCGCCGCTCAAAAATTGGAGCGACGGCTGCGTGTCTCCCCCGGCAATCACCCCCTGACCATGGCATATGCCCACGCATTACAGCAGGCCGGTGAACCGCATTTGGCCGAAGAAGTGTTAATTGGACAGTCGCGCCAAAAGCCTAATGATCCCGGTCTCTGGTACCTGCTGGCAGAAGTCCAGGGACTCAGTGGCAACATCGTTGGCTTGCACCAATCGCGAGCGGAATACTTTATTTTGGTGGGGAATCTCGATGCCGCACAGCGGCAATTGAGTTATGCCCTGCAGCTCGTGGGTGATGACTTCACGCGCTCAGCACAGATCAACGAACGTCTCAGCCAAATCATCGACATGCGCGCCGCACTGGACAAGGGCTAAATCGGATAAGGTCTTAAGCCGGGACTTCAATCAGCGACCGCTGATAACACCGTTATTCAGTGTCGCCGCAAAATTAAGCATACGATCGAGAGGCTTCATGGCTGCCTCCCCAAGAGCAGGATCAACGTAGATTTCATTGTCCGAACGTTCAAAGACCGACGCGAGCCGTTGCAGGTCATTCATTGCCATCCACGGACAATTCGCGCAACTGCGGCAGGTCGCCCCTTCACCGGCGGTGGGAGCAATGATGAACTGCTTATCGGGGGCCGCCTGTTGCAACTTGTAAAAAATGCCCTGATCGGTGGCAACAATAAACTGCTTGTTGGCCATCGATTTGGCCGCATTAATAATTTGCGTGGTGGAACCCACCCG
>CBFHQV010000059.1:0-13578 GCA_965658055.1 Luminiphilus sp.
CTCAACGGGGAGCACGATATTGGGCTAGATAAGCGGGTCGACACCTATGACCGCAATCGGTTTTACGCTGCTCTTGGTTACAGCATTAGCGACACGCTTAAACTGCAGATGGGTTACATGCACCAACACACCAAGGGTTACAACAAAGGTCAGCTACAGTTCGGCCTGATCCAGGCATTTTAAGTCGCGAAGCGGGGAGCAGGCCTAGGTGGTAGACACTCTTGCTGTCCCCAATGAGTCATTTTTCCCTCACTTCGCACCTACAACGCTACGCTCATCACATTGGCAATGCCAAGACTTCCGAGGAATGAAGGATCGTCCATTATTCCTTTGCGTTACTAAGAAGGGCCCGAACAAACAGCAAGCGCACCCCTTTTATTAGGCGCCGGGGATATCCACAAAGGCTGGCATACTCCACCTCCCACCTAACGTCTGAGTACACATTACTGTCCTCCTTTAGCGTCAACAACAATAATAAGCATCACGCGAAAGACGTCGGTTTATCGGGCGGTGTATGATGGCCTTGTCCATCCATCGAGGTAATCATGCGAAAACTCATCCTCTCCCAATCTATTCTCTGGGCCGCAGCCGTTCTAGCCACTGCCATCGCCGATAACGCGAGGGTCAGCGCCCCCCTCATTGTTATCTGCGCGACCATAGCCATTGGCGTACTGCAACAGGAAATCAAAAAGCTTGGGACAAATTTGTAATGCGAGGGTACTGCCATGGGACACCACTGCTCTGGCTTTTTTCCCTGTTAGCCATCAGCATGGTCACCGCTGTCGAGCTAATAGCAGAGCCAGCGGAACAGCATCGTGAGTCTCTACCGGACCCATTAAGGGCGGGCTGGCAGGGGAAGAAGGTCTGCGAGCAACTTCATGAGTCAATCGACATGCGGGTTTTGAGATGCACTTTCGCGCCGGGTGTTGGGCACGAACGGCATTTTCACGCAGCGCATTACGGCTATGCACTCTCGGGAGGGACCATGAAAATTACTGACGGTAACGGCACACGAACTGTCGATTTACAAACAGGCAGCGATTTTTATAGCGGTGGCATCGACTGGCATACCGTTATCAATGTGGGCGAGACAACGGTACAGTATTTGATTGTTGAGCCCCTGTCGTAACAGGGACTTTTTGGTTTCAGAAAGACTAGTTAACCATCATCAATGAACGGTGTAGATCGACCACACGTCGCCGGCTCAATCAATCCGGTATTTTACAAAGCGACATCACTGAACTAGCCTCTCTGTCGAGTCACTTTTTTCAGGATAGTAACGATGACTTTTCTTGACCTTCAGTTCTGGCAACGAAACCAATTCGCGCTTGGCCTGGTCGCTATCCTTATAGGCGCTGGCGCATGGGGTATGGAATTCTCAGGCACGGTATATCTCTGTCCCTATTGCAGAGTTCAGCGGACCGTTATTTTACTTCTGGGGATCATGATGATCCTGCCTTTCGCCCACCATTGGGTGATGAAGTACTTTGCATCTGTTATAGGATTTCTGGGGGCAGTGGTCGCCGTCAACCAAAACTTTATGGGGTGGGTAAAAATATCGAAGGGCGAGTTTGCGTTTAACGAACAGCTTTACATTGACCCCTTTCTGCTCTCCAGTGGTTCACTATTCATTATTATTGGCCAGCTCTGGTTACTGTTAAGCAAAAGGGAAACGACAACAAATTAATCGCCGTGTAATCCCATCTGTATTTGCCGGCGAGCTCACGTATATCTGTTCCCGCCCCTTCTACTCTCTGCCGTCTTGGTCGCACAGGCGGAACATGTCCGTTTCAGCCGTGCTTGCCCGTTTCCCAGCCCCAATCTGATAACGTGCGCTCAGCAACCTTCGAGGGGTAATCTTCAAGCTCGGTAGCCATCGTGTCATTCCAGCGGTTGAGATAACCGAATAAACCAATGGCGGCAATTATTTCCACTATCTGACCATCATTCCAATATCGCTTAAGTTCCGCGAAATCACTTGCATTGGTATCATTGGGTAGTTGCCCCGCCTTGAAGGCGATATTCAGAGCAGCCCGCTCAGCATCTGAAAATAATGTGCTAGTGCGGAAGTTCCAAAGCGCAGCTATTTTCTCATCGGAAGCCGAGTAGATGCTGCTTAGGTTAGCCATGTGAGATTGACAGTAGCGACAACCACTGGCTTGGCTGCTGATTAGCGCGACCAGCATTTTTGTTTCCTCCGCGACCGTGCCCTCGTACAAGATGGCTTGATTTAACGCAGCGAAGGCCTTTGCTATCGCCGGTCGCCTCGACATAGTCAGCACGCTGTTTGGGATGAACCGCCTAATCTCCAAGTAACGTTCGAGCATATGCTGGAGCTCAGTGTCTTCGATTTCTTCGCGAGCTAAAGGCGATAAATGAGCCATATTCAGACTCCTGTTAAACCGAATGAGACTATCAGGGATTTATTTTGCAACCTCATCGTATCGGGCTACTGCCGCTAGGCACATTTCGATCAACATCGGCGCAAGTTCTTGCGCTTCGAAAGACTCCGACCGGGTATGTACCCAGCCCAAATAAGTGAAACTTCGCGCAAGCAAAAACAATGGCAAGTTATCCAGCTCCTCTTGGGGTAACTCGCGAACCTCTTGGTAAGCACTAATTAACGCCGCCTTAGCCAAGCCGTAATTTGGATCGTCCTGTATAAAATAAAGCGCCGTCGCAATATCAAACAAGTACCATCCGAATCCTGCGTCATCAAAATCAATAAGACGAATTTCCCCACCGGAAATCAGTATATTTTCAGGCACCAAGTCCGCATGAATCATGCCGAAGTGGGCCGACGTTTTAGGTAATTGAGTAAGTTTTTCTGCTACGGCTTCCCGGGCTCTAACAATGAGCTTACGCTCCTCGGGAGAGAGCGATGCCAGCTCCCAAAAACGGCCCCAGAACGGCATCTCCCCTACCAGACCAGGAGCATCCCATGCGTGGCGGGTGAATCCAGCCGGTGTACCCCAGGTAGTGCTATGAATATGCAACTGTGCCATTGTCTTACCAATAACAGAGTAAATTTTTGTAATTTCTTCGCCGTTTTCACCCAGCCCTTCTTCGACCGAGCCCAACTGGTCGCCATCAATCCAATGCAGGATATCCACCTGTCTTGGAGCATCAAGGCTGGCATGGGATGTCGTAACGACAACGCTATCGCTCAGGGATAAAAGAAATGTTGGGACGTTTATCCCCGCTTCTTGCAACGCTTTCATCCAAACAAACTCAGAATTAAGTGCTGCATCCGAATGGTAGCCCGCGCGGTGCACTCGGAGCGCGAATAACTTGTCGTCCTCCGTTTGTAATTTGTAAACAGCATTTTCTCGCTGCTTGATAAGACTTATAGACTTGGCACGAAGTCCCCAAGAAGCTGCGGCCTGTAACGCAAGCTCTTGCAAGCTCGCTGAGCTTTCATCCGCCGCGGGGTTAGCATCTTCGCTGCTCATTTCAAAACACCATCACGTTGCACTTCAACGAGGACCTCGTCCAACGTTTCAAGCAGCTGGTCTGCGTTGCTCTTGGAGAATATGACGGGTGGACGTATCTTTAAAATGTTGTCAAAGCGTCCTATCTTACTGATCAAGACTCTCCGATCCTTCATCTTATTTACGACCAGTCGGGCCGTCTCGGTCGCGGGCCGCTTGGTACTCTTATCGCATACGAGCTCAGCACCTATAAATAAACCCGGGCCGCGCACGTCACCCAAAATGTCGTACCGCTGCTGTAAAGCACGCAGGCCGCTGCGCAAGTATGCCCCTACTTCTTCCGCATTTTTAACAAGCTGCTCCTCTTGTATGACATCAAGAACCGCCTGCGCCACCGCACACGACACCGGGTTGCCGCCAAAGGTATTGAAGTACATGACGTCCCCACGGAAAGCATTAATCAAATCGGTGGGGGCAACGACGCCAGCAATCGGATGTCCATTCCCCATCGGCTTTCCCAGTGTCACGATATCCGGTATCACCCCGGCGTATTCGTATCCCCACATATTCCCGGTACGGCCGAAACCAGACTGCACCTCGTCAAATATCACGAGACCACCACGCGCCCGCACCCGGTCAACGACGCCCTGTAAGTAGCCCGGCGGGGCCGTTGGCACACCTTCATTGGCAAAAATCGGGCAGAGCAGAACGGCCGCCACACCTAACCCTTCCTCTTCAAACTCGGCGATAGCACGGTCAATCGAGACAAGGTAGCGATCACAAAGATCATTGGCGTCCCATTCCATTGGCGGACGATAGGTATCGGGGTACGGAACTGACTTGACGTGCGGGCCTCTGGGCTTGCCACCGTTAAATAACGTCGCTAGTTGATCAACAGCGGCGGTATTACCGTGATAGGTTTCGTCAGTACAAATAACACCCAGCGAACCAGTCACGTGTCGCGCGATACGCAGTGCCAAATCGTTTGCCTCACTCCCGGTGCAGGTAAACATCACACTTGAGAGCGAAGAACTCATGGTGTTGGTCAGGCTCTCTACGTAATCCAAGATTGCGTGGTGCAGATAGCGGGTGTGAATATTCAGTGTAGAAGCTTGCTGGGTAAGCGCGGCGACCACCTTGGGATGACAATGGCCCACATTAGGCACATTGTTGTAAACGTCCAAGTATTGATTGCCTTCGGCATCATAGAGATAAACACCCTCTCCGCGCACTAGGTGTAGAGGTGTATCGTAGAACAGAGGGGCGTTTTTACCGAGGAGCCGCTCTCTTCGTGACAAGAAATCCGCAAGAGTGGCTTGTTCGCTACTACTTCCCTTCTGAGGGTCCATCATCCCTGGCCATGCTCTTCATAAAAAGCGCGGAGCACCACGGGGCTTTCTGGAAGCGTGGAACCGCCATCAACTATGATCGTTTGACCTGTAATGTAGGAAGCTTGATCACTGGCGAGAAAAAGCATTGTGTAGGCAATGTCCTCGGGTACGCCTATTTTTCCTATCGGAATTAGCGATGCCATTTCTTTCAGCTCTTCTTCATCAGCAAGAAGACCCATCGCCTGGGTCATGATGTAACCAGGCTCAACACCATTGACGGTAATGTTCTCGCGGGCCAGCTCCAAAGCGGCGGTGCGAATAAACGCATTCATCCCGCCTTTTGACGCGGCATAGTTTGAGGTGCCGGGCATGGCGACGGTGGGGCCGGTGACCGACGAGGTAAAAATAATTCGACCCCCGCCCTGCGCTCTGAAAAATGGTAGCGCCGCCTGAGTCAGCCAAAAACCCGCCTTCATGTTCACCGCCAAAGTTTGGTCCAGCACATCATCCGGCATCTCAGCTACGCTGTGTATAGGAAAGATTGCGGCGTTGTGGATAGCGATATCAAGGCGCCCCCAACGCTCAGCAGTCTCAGCCACCATTCGCTCTATTTCAGTTCGCCGCCCAACGTCACACTGAACAAGCATGGCCTCCCCACCTGCCGAGCAAATATCGTCAACGGTTTGCTGACCGTTATCTGCCGAGCGAGTGGCAACAACGACCTTGGCCCCAGATTTAGCAAACACCTTGGCTATGCCTTCCCCAATACCCTGACCGGCACCTGTCACAATCGCAACGCGGTCACGCAGATCTACATTCATCGTCTCAAACTCCTCACTCGGGCTTGCTATCTTTTTGAGCGCGGGCCAAAACCAAAAAGAGGCCCAGACTCACTACCAAGGCCACCGTTGACGCTGCGTTGATGCGTGAGTAATCGCCATCGCTAATCAAACCTGCCGCGATTGACGGGCCCAGCGCGGCCCCAAGTCCCTGCAGCGCGGTCATGACGACAATAAACTTACCCTTTGAATCTAAGTGCGCGATGACGCCAAGCTGATAAGAGGTCGCCATGACATAAAGACCCTGATAAGCACACGCACCTGCATAGAAAGACCATGAGGAGAACTGACCGACTAAAACCCAAAGCACCCAAAGCTGACCTAGCAGCGCAATGAGTAGAGGAAGAAAACGTCCAAAGCGCTGCGCCGCGCCTGCTGCCAAAAGCGCACCAAATATCGCGGCGAGCTGGGATATTCCTAGCGCATAGCCTATGGTGCTGTCCTCAAGGCCGGCTTGCATCCCCATGCGCTCTATAAAGCCCCAAAAGCCAAATACCGCGAGGTAGTAAACAAAGCCGCCAAATAGCCCAAAGTAAAGCGCTATCGGGACTGGCTCAGAAGAAGGATCAACTTGGTCAGGGAAGTCGGAGTGGGAATTAATGACGCCTCTCCGGGGAAATCGCGGCAAAAAAACCATCGTTACCACTGCTAAACCAGCCATCAGGTAAAAGAGCGTGTGAACGCCAGACACCGCCATCAAAGCAGGGGCTCCCGCGAACAAAATCCCCATGACCAGCCCCTGGACCGCCTGCGCGATACCAAAGGCACGATCAGGCTCTCGATTATCGCCTAGCGCAGCAACAATGATGGCAAACACTCCTCCCCCAACAAACCCCGATAGAAAGCGGAGTGCCAAGATGCCGGTATGGCCATCTACAAGAGAACTTCCAAAATTCAACGTCGCATAGGCGGCCAACCCTGCCAACAGTGCAACCCGCCAAGTGACTGACCGCACCCAAAAAGCTGCTGTGAGCAGGCCTAGCACCAGTCCTATGCCCTCGGCCGTCGCTATTGCACCGGCCTGTTGCTCGGTGAATCCGTAGCTATCCACCAAACCACCCACAATAAGCGGCATGAGAATGATAGCGGCTGGCCCCACCGGGTAAATCGCGGAAATGAGCGTCGTTTGGACAAGGCTATGGTTGACTTCGTCACTGTGTGGCATGCGCTGATTCCAAGCTGTCGATCGAGAGCTGACATAAAGACTGCCGATACCGATCGTGACAACCCTATTGGTTATTGGCACAAATTTGAGCTTGCTAAACGGTAACGTGTTACTTAATAATTGTCGAGTAGTCGCGGGCAGCGTCACCTTTATAGCCGCGGAGCACATAACTATAAATCGTTTTCAGCCCTCGATGGCTTTCGCCAAGAGGCGCTACCAACTGGGGAATAACGCCATGAAACACGCATTTGCCAAGCTCAGCTCACGAGCCTCTCAACGATTCTCGTTTAGCCTTCTAGCCATAGCCGTGGCTGGGGCTTCAGAAGCCGCAGTGCTTGAAGAAGTAGTGATCACCGCCCAGAAAAGAGAACAAAATTTGCAAGACGTGGGCGTGTCGGTGACCGCTTACTCAGGCGACCAAATGAAAGCGTTGGGAGTAACCAACACCACGGAAATAACGGAGCAAGTGGCTGGCCTTCAAATGACGAGCTTTTCGCCCAACCTGGTCACCTTCAATATCCGCGGCGTCTCTCAGAATAACTTCACCGACAACAACGAAGCCCCCGTTGCTGTGTATATCGATGATTCCTACGTCGCGAGCATGAATGCTATCAGCGGCCAACTGTTTGATATTGATCGTGTTGAAGTCCTGAGGGGACCCCAAGGAACCTTGTTTGGCCGAAATGCAACTGGCGGCGTGATTCACTACGTCACCCGGGGCGCTAGCGACGACGAGTTTAATGGCTATGTCGAGGGCACCTACTCAGATTACTCAAAATACAGTATTGAAGGCGCCTTTGGCGGCTCGATTTCCGATAGCGTGCGCTTTCGTGTTGCCGCCCGCCAAGAAGAATCAGACGGCTACATTGAGTCAAACACGTATCCGCAAGAGCTCACCGTTGTGCCAGTAACAGTGCTGCCCCCCGCGAGCGGTCAGGATCTTGGTGGTTCGGACGGCTACGCTTTGCGCGCCGCATTAGAATTTGACTTGTCCGAAAGTGCAACCCTGTCCTTGAGTGCAAAGTACTCCGAGGACAGCAACGTCCCCACAGGTGGATATATCTTCCTGCCGTACGGTGATCCCAGCATTCCCGCTACTGACCCAGCGGATCCAAACGCGTATGTGCCACCGGAATTCACTGCGTTTGTCACTGATGTTATTGGCGCCCCAGCGGGCGCGACGCCGGCGATCTTTTTCTGTAACGATCAGATCAACTGCTTTACGCCTGTAGATGCAGCCGGACGAACGACGTACGCTGGCGATTCCCCCACGCCGTTCAAGCATTACTCTGACTACCCGGGCTACATGGATCGGGACACGACCAATCTGACTGCCCGTCTAGATTGGGAGCTTGGTAATGGCATGGAATTAGTTTCGATTACCAACTACTCAGCGACCGATAAGTTTTATACAGAAGACGGTGATGGTATCCCGGCACCTATCATTGAATTCACTACGATCGCTGACTTTTCTCAGTTTTCTCAGGAAATTCGACTTTCGGGTGAAACCGATCGGATGCGATGGACCGCAGGTGCTTACTTCCTCGATATGGAAACCGATGCCGATGTGGTAACAGCAGGCGCACCCGTTGGCGGCGTTGCCGCAGAGCTCGGCTTCTTTGACGGCGCGGGGAACAATCTGGCAGTCAACGCCCGGGTCGCTCAGGACTACCTGCTTGAGTCCCAAAACTGGTCTGTATTCGGGCAGGTAGAGTTTGATCTTACCGAAGCGCTCACATTGATAGGTGGCTATCGATATTCGCAGGACGATAAAGAACTCGACTTCATCACAACATTCGAGGCAGATGCCTTAATCACGGACGTTGGGTCGGGGGCCACCGACGGCACGCCAGTCTCCGTCGAAACCCTCAACCTTGCAAATGCAGTCGCCGCCGCTGGTGGTGGTGATCCGCAGGACGAAGTGGATTACGGCGACTACGCCGCGCGACTGCAGCTCGATTATAGAATGAGTGATGACACTCTACTTTTTGCTTCTTATAACCGGGGCATCAAAGGCGGTAATTTCGCTCCTTCTGCAAACGTAACGCTTGATCAAATACGTCATGAAGAAGAAGTACTTGATGCATTTGAAATCGGGGTGAAAACCGAGTTCCTCGATGGCAAAGCCCGCCTGAATGCGACCGCGTTCTACTACGACTACAGCGATTATCAGGCCTTTACCTTCTCCGGAGGCACGCCAAGCGTTAGCAATGCTCAAGCCGAAAATCAGGGCGGAGAAATTGAACTCACCCTGATGCCAACACCCAATTGGGACATTCTTCTCGGTCTCTCCCTACAGGATTCGACCGTGGATAATGTGGAAACGCCCCAGGCCCAAGGCACACCGGTCGGCTTTTCTGTTGACTGGCCAATTGATTACCTCGATGGCATGGAGCTCCCCAACGCACCCGATGTCAGCTTCAACTACCTAGTCCGCTATAACTTTGATATCGGCCAGGGTAACTTGGCGTTCCAGCTCGATGGCGCCTACTATGGCGATCAGTATCTCGAAGCGACCAACGGCGCAGCAGCGTTCCAAGCGTCGTACAACGTCGCGAACGTCAGCGCGACCTTTGCGACCGAGAGCTGGAGCCTACGGGCGTGGGTCAAGAACGTGGGTGATGAGGAGTACAAGCAATACGCACTCGACCTTGGCTTTCTGGGGGGAACGGCCGTCTACGGACCTCCACAGTGGTGGGGCGTGACTGGCACTTACAACTTCTAGGCGATCAGCATGGCGGTTGATGCCAAAAATGGAGGGCGTGAAGTCCTCCATTTTTTTTTGCAGCGCTCTCGGGCTTGGTTCTGCTGTCTAGTCTTTAGCCCTTTGATGGCAGGCTGTCAGTCCGACGAGGTTGCAGTTGACAGTGCTAAACAATCCACAGAGGAATCAAAGCCCAACGTGCTATTAATCGTCGTCGACGACGTTGGCTTTTCTGATCTGGGCTTTTTTGGCAGCGAAATTCCGACGCCCACTTTGGATGCTCTTGCTGCTGATGGAGTCACCTTCAGTAATTTTCATGTGGCACCCACCTGTTCTCCCACCCGCTCCATGTTGCTCTCTGGTGTGGACAGTCATCTAGCGGGTCTTGGCAATATGTTTGAGGAGCTCGCTCCTAATCAAAAGGGCAAACCCGGTTACGAAGGCTATTTACACGAGCGCGTTGCTCCACTACCCGCACTTTTTCAGGATGCGGGTTACCAAACCTACATGAGCGGAAAATGGCACCTCGGCTTAGAGGACGATCAAGCGCCGACGCAGCGCGGCTTTGATAAAGCCTTTGCGCTTCTGGAGGGTGGCGCCGGTCATTTTTCTGACATGCAATCCCTCTGGCAGACCGAAATAGGCAATCGGGGAAAGGCGAAGTATCGGGAGAACGGCGAAATCCTGGAGGCCTTGCCCGAGACATTTGACTATTCGAGTCAATTTTATGTCGACAAGCTCATGGAGTATTTGGAGAACGGCTCCAGTGATGACGCTGGCTCAAGTTCCCCTTTTTTCGCCTATCTCGCATTCACCGCGCCTCATTGGCCTTTGCAAGCACCACCAGAGGCTATCGCAAGACATAAAGGCAAGTATGACGCAGGGTATGAAGTACTCGCCGAGCAACGATTGGGCCGTCAAAAAGCTCTCGGGATCATGCCCGCCTCGACAGCCCTTAGTCCAAGACCACCCGATGCTCCGGCGTGGGCAGACTTAACTACCGAACAACGAGCACTCTCCGCGCGTCGCATGGAGATTTACGCGGCCATGATTGATGAAGTGGACCGGCAGCTGGAGCGTCTGATTGACTTCTTGAGGGCCAAACAACTTCTGGACAACACCATCGTCGTTTTTCTCTCGGATAACGGTGCCGAGGGGCATAGTTTGGATGCGTTATTTCCCGAGGCGGTTTTTCCCAAAGCTCGGGAGTGGGTACTGGGCACATTTCAGTACGATCTTGACTCACTCGGCTCAGCCGACTCCTATGTTCTTTACGGGCCTGGCTGGGGCTGGGCGGCCACATCGGCCTTTCGCGGTTATAAAGCCTACGTCACCCAAGGGGGAACCCGCGTACCTGCTTTCATAAGTTTTCCAAAACGCCTGGCGAGCGGAGTAAGACGCCCCGAGTTGGTCAGCGTTAAAGACATCGCTCCCACCCTGCTGGAACTTGCGGACATACCCAACCCCGAAGGCTCATTTCGCGGCAGAGCGGTAGAGCGCATCACGGGCGAATCGATGATTCCGCTGCTTCAGGAGCAGTCGGTCGAGGCCCGGACATCGTCGCAAACTCGGGTGCTTGGTTATGAGCTTTTTGGCAAGCGCAGCTTGCGCCAAGGTCGATGGAGTGCTGTGGAAATGTACAAACCCCAAGGGTCGGGGGAATGGCAGCTATACGACTTGGAGACAGACCTGGCTGAGCAAAACGATCTTGCCCTAACCAACCCCGACAAACTGAACGAGCTCATCCTGCTGTGGCAGGACTACGCTGCGATCAACAACGTGGTCATCCCCGACTGGAACAGCGGCTATTAAGATGGGGGTGCTTTTTAACTGGAAGATTGGTGCCGGAGATAGGCAACACACGATATAAAAACCCAATAAATACTAGCTTCTAATCAACAGTTTACACGCTGTAGACACCTGTTTCTATCAATACCTCTATCAATTACGCTGTGTTGCTTTTATGGGGCACCCCCTTTAATAGGCACGGGGAGGGCAAAAGTCTCCTGCTAATACCAGTGATACTGCTGAGACACATTAGAAGCTGATTTTGAAAAAAAGCTGGAACTAGGGAAGCTGCTCAAGCCTCACTGGGTAAGCGGCGTTGAGGATTTCGGTGATGTTCGGTTTCCAGAGCACCTCCGCATCGCGGCAAACTGATGCTCCACCATGCGTTGTAGCTGGGTGATTTGCTCTTGCTGGCTTTGGACAAGCGCGATCAGCTGTGGTCGTCTTCATTTTCACCTACTACCCCGCTGCAAATTAATTGTCAATTATGCGTTGGAATAATGCCGGGGTACGGGTTGCGTGTCCAAACCAAATCAGCGCCCCCAACTAGATAAGGTTGTATCGCTCGGAACTTAATCAGATTTGAACCGCCTAGAGATGTTGCCAGTAGTCGGCAACTTGCACTTAGTAAGAACTCTTAAAACGATTACCTAATTTTTAAGCCGAAGTAAGTCTCGCTCTTATAGGAGTCACCGAAACATCTTTCAGATCCATTGCCACAAGAGTCGCTGCCAGTGTCTGTATTCGATTCCAAGTTAGAATCCGCAGAAAAGATTACTGCAGCACCTTCTACAACCGAAAGCCTTGAGATAGTTTCGCCACCGAGTGTTTCTGCCAGCGAAACGACATCAGCGTTTTGAGTCCAGAATAATATTTCAATCTCGCCGCTTGTTTCAGAGTCTATGTGCAAAGATCCATTCGCATATAAATCTCCAATAGTTTCTTTTTTAACCTCGAGTGACGCTGTTCTGTTAACGTCACTATTAAAAGTAAGAGTATATTCTCCGTTTTCCAAATCGACGTTCCAAAAGCCCGATTCAGTAGACAAATTCGCTGGATCAGCATCAAAACGCTCTACACGCGTTGACCAAAAGTGTAGACGATAAGTTTTGTTAGCTACGCTCAAGGTTTGCTGCTGGCCCAGTTGGGCTTCTAGAGCACTGATTCTTTCCAGAAGCGCATCAAAGTTAGCATTAACCTCTGCCGCCTTGGCGGGTTGGCCATCTTCAAAGACATTGGGTACTTGGGTTTGAGCAAAGGCAAAGGACGACAGGCACAGCAAAAGGGCAAAACGTTTCATGGCAAGACTCTTCTGTAGGTGCCTTTAGTTTGCCTCGCTACATAGATGACTTCAACGTGCTGGTGGAAGCACCAATTCCCACAAGACCACCCAAAACGCCTTTTTACTGGACGGGAGGGGCAAAAGCCTCCTGCTAATACCAGTGATACTGCTGGTACACATCAGAAGCTGATTTTAAAAAAGGAGTAACTAGGGAAGTTGCTCAAGCCTCACTGGATAGGCGGCATTCAGCGAATCAACTTCATCTCGCGACGAACTGGTGCTCCACCATGCGTTGCAGCTGGGTGATTTGCTCTTGCTGGCTTTGGACAAGCACGAGGAGTTCTTCTTGTTGTGACTTGAGTTGCTGTTGTAGTGATGCCACCTGCTCCGCAAGTTCCTGAGTATGATGAGCAATGATGTCATCAGTCCCGACCCACACTAGTTCCCCTGAGCCAGTGGTTCCGAGCACCTGACCATTGGTGCCATGAGAATTGGGATAGGTGACGGCGCCTGTTGTGAGTTTCCCAGAGGTGGCGACTGAGGTGATCTCAGTATTGCCCAGTTGGATTTTATTGCTGGCGTCTACTCTTGCAGAAGCGCCGATTGATGTGGCGTTTGACAATGTTTTAGCTACATTGGCGTCAAAACCAATGGCTGTATTCGCCGATCCACCAAAATCATCGTTTAAAGCGTTTGTTCCAATTGCAGTGTTGTAACTACCACTCGTCCTAATCAAGGCGTGTGCACCGACAGCCACGTTGTTCATGCCTACAGTGTTATTTTGAAGTGCCAAGCTACCTATTGCGATATTTTGATCTCCGGTATTCTTCATCAGAGCACTTACACCAATGGCAATGTTTCCATCGCCACCTGTTAATTGATTGACCTCAGGCGGATCCTCCAAACTAAGGCCTGACATAGCGTTCAAGCCCAGCGCGACGTTCCCAATTCCCTCTGAGAATTGACGCATAGCTGATCTACCAATGCTTGTGTTTCCCGACGCATTTTTAGACTCATAATTTGCGCGCGTGCCAATTG
>CBFHQV010000060.1:0-13485 GCA_965658055.1 Luminiphilus sp.
GCGCGCACATACCGGGGTCACGAGCCCTTTTTCAACAGTTGGTTGCCGCGGTGGCGCTGGATTTAATCCGCAGGCACTTGCTGGGATTGCCCGCTCTCCCCCATTACTTCACCCGCCAGGCCCAATAGCGAGGGGACTGCTAGAGGCAGTAAGTGCTAGGGCTGCAAGCGACTGACAGACCAGAGGGCACTTTGGCGCGTGTACCGAAAACGATCGTGCATACGGTGCTCACCCCCCTGCCAAAACTCAATGGTTTCAGGGTGTAGTCGATACCCTCCCCAATGCGGGGGCCGAGGAATGTCCGCGCCCGCAAAGCGGTCCGCCACCGCCGCGTACTGTGCCTCCAGCGCGGCGCGATTATCGATGGGCTGACTCTGACTCGACGCCCAGGCGCCCAGCTGACTGTCGCGCGGTCGGCTCGCAAAATACGCATCACTTTCCTCAGCGCCAATCGCTGCGACACTGCCCGCCACAATCACCTGGCGATCAAGTTCATTCCAAGGAAACAACATGGAGGCCCGGGGCTCTGCCGCCAAGGCCATGGCTTTGTTGCTCTGGTAGTTGGTATAAAAAACAAACCCGCCGTCGGAGACCCCCTTGAGCAACACCAAACGTTGCCAAAGCCCGCCCGACGGATCGGCGGTCGCCAGCGCTACCGCCGTGGGATCCTTCAGCCCCGCATCAATAGCCTGCTGCTGCCACTGTTCAAACAGATCAAAAGGTGAGTCGGGCAGCATGCTCCGGTGGAGACCGCCCAATAGATATTGTCGTCGATGATCTTCGTAGTTCACCTGCGGGTGCCCCCGTCGTTGCGCTTTGGCCTAGTCTAACGCGGCTTGCGAGTAAAGGTGGTGCTGGTCTTAACCCAGCCTGAGAGCACTGACAGCACGACTATTTGACGGATATCCCAGACAAACTCTGGAGATAGGCTAGCGTCAGCACCCAAGGCACGGTACTTTTGCGACCCCAAGCAAGACGAGTTCACCCCCCCCTATGACCTCACCCAGCCAAACCCGTTCTGCCTTTGGCCATGTCGACAGCGATCGGTCGCCGTCCTGTTGGCGCCTGGGACTTGGGGTTTTACTTCTGGTGCTGTTACCCCAGGGCTGTGCCCAAGCGGCGGCCGCCGAGAACCCGCCCGTCACGCCTGCCCTCATCGATCTAGGCTCGCGTTTTATCCCCGAGATTGCCGCTGGCAATATGGTCGTCGGACCCGAGCGACTCGCGAGCCAGGCCGGGCTCAGCATGCTCCAAGCCGGGGGCAACGCCATAGATGCGGCGGTGGCAACCGGCTTCGCCCTGGCTGTCACGTTACCCCGTGCGGGCAACATTGGTGGCGGTGGCTTTATGCTGATCCACTTAGCAAAGGAGAATCGTCAGGTCTTTATCGACTACCGCGAAATCGCGCCAGCGCGCGCCTCCCGCGACATGTATTTGAATGACGATGGCTCGGTCAACGAAGAGATGGCGTACTTCAGCCACGCCGCCTCGGGGGTTCCAGGTACCGTCGCGGGACTCTTATATGCGCTTGATACCTACGGCTCACTGCCGCTTGAGCAGGTCATTCAACCGGCCATCGATTTGGCGGAGCAGGGTTTCCCGATGACGGTTGACCTGTACGCGGATGTACTGGGCGCGGCTGAACAGCTCACAAAATATCCGCCTACACGCGCGGTATTTTTTGCCGCCGACGGCAGCATCGCGCCCGTGGGCAGCCTCTTCAAGCAACCCGAACTCGCCGCCACCCTACGACGGATTCAAGCCAACGGAAAAGACGGTTTTTACGGCGGCGAGACCGCCGCCATGATTGCCGATGACATGGCAGCAAACGGTGGCCTCATCTCGCGACAAGATCTCGCCGCCTATCATCCCGTCGAGCGCGCACCCATCCGAGGCTGGTTTCGAGGCCATGAGATCGTATCTGCACCACCACCCTCATCGGGTGGGATCCATCTGGTACAGATGCTGAATTTGTTGGCACCCTACCCCCTTGAGGCGATGGGTCACAACTCGGCCGCGTATTTGCATCACGTGATTGAAAGCATGAAGCTCGCCTACGCCGACCGGAGCAAGCATTTGGGGGATCCGGATCAAACCCCGATCCCTGCCAAAGCGCTCATTAGCGAGTCCTATGCGGATGAACGAAGGCAACTTATTGACAGTCACCGGGCGACGCCCTCGAGTCAGATTGGCCCGGGTGATCCTGGGCTTGAAGAGAGCAAACAGACAACGCACTTCAGCGTGGCCGACAGCGCCGGAAACGTTGTGTCCAACACGTACACCCTCAACTTCAGTTACGGCTCACACATCGTGATTCCCGGGACCGGTATTTTGATGAACAACGAAATGGATGATTTTGCTGCACGACCCGGCTTTCCCAACGCCTACGGCCTTATTCAAGGCGAGGCCAATGCCGTTGCTCCGGGCCGCAGACCCCTATCCTCCATGTCGCCTACCCTCGTGCTCAAGGACGGAAGGCCTCTGCTGGCAACAGGCAGCCCCGGTGGTTCAGTGATTATCACCAGTGTGTTGCAGACCGTATTAAATACTATTCTGTTCGGGATGAATGCGGCAGAGGCGATCGCCGCGCCACGGGTGCACCATCAGTGGATGCCCGATGAGGTCGCCGTCGAATCGGGGATCAGTGCCGATACGCTCGGGCTGTTGCAAGCTAAAGGCCACACCCTGGCACCCACCACAGAAAGTCTGGGGCGGGTCATTTCCATTCGGATGAATAGCCAGTGGCGTGAGGGCTACGCTGATATGCGGCTCCCTGGGGGCTTCGTCGCCTACTAGGCACGCTATCCTTACCTCTTTGTTCCATACGTTCTTATCCTTCACCAGAGGCAATTGTTCCATGAGCTACCGAGTGTTCGCCGCGCCAACCCCTCGCTCCACCCCTCACTCCACCCTAGGCGCACAGCTTTCATGGCTGGGGTGCATCGCGGCTTTGCTGAGTAGCTCGCTCACCCTTGGCGCAACACCCGCAGCACTCGCAACACCCGCAGCACTCGCAACACCCGCAACACCCGCAAAACCGGCGATGGCTCAGGCCATGGTGGTCACCGCCAACCCCCACGCCACCCGCGCGGGGGAGTGGGTACTGCAGCAAGGCGGCTCCGCGATCGATGCCGCGGTGGCAATCGAGGCGACACTAAGCTTGGTAGAACCGCAAAGCTCGGGGCTCGGGGGTGGCGGATTCATGGTCTACCTCGACGCCAACAGTGGGGAAGTATCGGTCTACGATGGTCGGGAGACCGCCCCATCCGGTGCATCACCCTCCCTATTTCTCACCGCAGACGGCGAGCCTTTGCCGTTTTTGGCGGCAAAAAATAGCGGTCTCTCGATTGGTGTCCCCGGGGTTGTTGCACTGCTAACCCTGGCCCACGATGAACACGGCGCCCTGCCCTGGTCATCGCTGTTTGACCCCGCCAGAACCCTGGCGCTTGAGGGCTTCGACGTATCTCCCCGGCTCGCAAGCTTTGTCAGCCGTTACGGTGGTCGACTGATCCCATTGACCCCCGAAGAGGGCCCAATGGATGCCTACCATTACTTCTATGATGACGACGGCGCGCCGCGAACCCGCCTGCTCAACCCAAGCTACGCCGAAACCCTCGACATTATTGCCAAGGACCCCGGCAGTTTTTATCGCGGTTCACTCGCAGAAGCTATGGTCGCCGCCGCCGCGGCGCCCCCTCGCCCCGGCACTTTGAATCTGGAGGACTTGTCCCGCTACAAGGCCGTGAAACGAAGTCCACTTTGCGTCGACTACCGCCGGCGACAGGTGTGCGGACCGCCCCCAGCGTCTTCCTGGGTCGGGATAGGCATGATGTTGGGTCTGTTGGAACAGACCACTTTTCCCTCGGGGGACCGACTCGAAGACTGGGCGCTGATCATCGAGGCCCAACGCTTGGCTTATGCAGATCGCGATCGCTATGTTGCCGACGCGCAGGCCGTTTCGGTGCCGCTTGGGGGCCTGTTGAATAAACGCTATTTGAAGACCCGCGCCGCATTAATTGACCCCAAGCAAGCGAAACCAGAGGTGACCGCGGGGGATCCCTGGGCTTTCGAACCCGCGACAACCGCTCGGGCCGAATACGGTGCAGACACCACCGATGACCGGGCCGGCACAACGCACTTTGTCGTAGTTGACCACGCCGGTAACGTGGTCTCGATGACCGCCAGCGTCGAGAGCATTTTTGGTTCCGCACGCATGGCGGGGGGGATGTTTCTCAATAATCAGCTAACCGACTTTGCACGGGATCCTTACGATGCCGAGGGCAACCTGGTTGCTAATCACGCTGCGCCCGGAAAATACCCGCGCTCGTCGATGTCACCCACGGTGGTACTCGATGAGAACGGCGACTTTTTGATGGCTACCGGCTCCCCCGGAGGCAATTCAATCCTGGCTTACACTCTGAAGACCCTCGTCGGCGTGCTCGACTGGGGTCTGACGCCTCAGGAAGCGGTAGATCTCCCTAATGTGGTTGCTCGCGGTGACACCGTGCGGATTGAGTCAGAGCGAGCGGACACCGTCGTCGTTGAGACCATGCGCCAGCGCGGGTTCGAGGTGCAAGAATCCGCCGGAGAGAACTCGGGGCTCAGCGTCATTGTGCGCTCGCCGACGGAAGGCTACCTGGGCGGCGTTGACCCACGGCGCGAGGGAACCATTGCTGTTGTCCAGCGGGCCGCCTCCACTCAAGATCCTTGAACCCGGTTATTTTAGGACCCGCCATCCTAGCGGCGGCCAGCACCGCTGTCGCCAAACTGCAATAACCGAACCGGCGTTGCCAGATCTGTGCTGCCGAGAGCTGTTGACGACTGTTGACAGCTGTTTAAAACCCCCTAGCTCAGGACGGCGTGGGCAACCTGACTTTCATGGTTTGACGCGCGAGCCCGACAAGCTGTCCTTCACTGTCCCAGAGATCGCTGTCGGACTCGATAATACCGTTGGTCAAATGCCGGGAGGTGAGCCTGCCCACCAGCGGGCCAGGGGCGGGCCTCGCACGACATTGCACCGTGAGCTCGATGGTCGGCACCCAGCCAAAGGGGCCGAACAGCGTAAAGGGGGGTGGCGGCATAATGTCCGCCCACATGGCCAGATCAATGGTGTCACTGGGAGCACCATCGCGATGCGCTAACCAGGCTACAAACTCCCCGGATTGCGAGGGCGGCTCGCCGGTAAACACCCCCTGCCCCTCAACCAATCGCATGTCGACCCGATCGTGGATCTCCAGGGAATGCGCGCTGGTATGGGCGCTGTCATCAAAGGGGGGGACCTCGGGTGGGGTATTGTTGAGCCAGGTCTCTCCCTGCAGACGATCACAGTCGGTATACGCCGCCGTGGCTCGCACCTTCAGCTCCCCTTCTTGATAGAGGCTGGCCGAGCCGAAACTGGTGCCGCGGTTCTCCTTCAGGATCTCCACGGCTATTTCACACTCCCCCAGCACACAGGGGGCAAAGTAAAAAGCATTGATCGAAAGCGGATCGCGATGCGGCAAGGCTTCGCGCAGGGCGCGCGCGACCAGAGCCAGCACGTAGCCGCCGTTCATCGCCGAACCGATCCGCCAGCCGCGTTGGCAGGTCGCCGTCCAACGGTTGTCCGCTATTTTTACAACTGCCGTGTCCTGTTCAAATTGTCCCACTGCTCACCATCCGCTTGTTCTCTGGATCCAGTCCGGAAGCACCCAAGCGCTGGCTGCTCTGGACGCTCTCGCCGTCCCCGCTACCTCGATGGGCGCTCGCCAACCGACTTTCTGTGCGAAACGCCACATCATATAGCAAGCAGACCCCCTGGCCCACGAGAACCCCTTGGTCTACTGGGCCAACTACTGGCTATACTGGTGCATCGCCGCCTGCGAGTTGAGGTTGTTGATATGGACAAGAGCACGCCACGGACCCCCCACCATCCGTTTCTGGGATGGGTCTCGTGTGTGTTCTGTTGCGCTGCTTTGTCCGCATCTGCCCAACCCGAACAAGCCACTGAAGTAGCCACGCCCGACCACCAGGCCTCGGAGACTGCCGAGGCGATGGTGATCGATTTGAGGAACACCCTGGATCAGCGCGCCGCGCCCGAGCCTACGCCCGAATCATCGCTGGTACTCGAGTACCTTAATGCCATTGCCGCGCAGGAACGACTGGGTGGAGCCTATGCGCCCGGGATGACCGAACAGCTGTTGGGTCTGGGGGCCGCTTTGCAGCAGTTAAACCGGCACGAAGAAGCGATCGACGTGTTTAAACGCGGCGCGCACATCGCCAGGGTCAACAGTGGGCTGTATTCGGGTGAACAGCTTGCGTTGCTCCGCAGTGAAATTCGCAGCCATATGGCGATAGGCCAGTTTGATTTGGTGGACGAGCGACAGCGCTATCTGTATCGGGTAGAGCGGCGGGCACTCTCTAGCCGGTCGGAATCTTCTGAAGCGCTGATGCGACAAGCCAAGTGGCAACAGGAGGCGTTTCTGATGCGTGTTGGCGATCCAGAAACCCTGCCAGGCCGGCTGATGGTCACCTGGGATCTCTACCGACTGGCACTCACCGACATGATCGAGCTCTACGGTAATGTCTCACCTGAGTTGCGCCGGCCACTCATGGGCATGCTGACGTCCCAGTACCTGCTCGCGGGCCACCGAGGCTTCCCCCACTACAAAGCCTCCAAAGACAGCGATGCCCAATTGGCAGCGCTGACAAGCACCACGTACAAGCGCGGCGTCGCCGTCATCAATGCCCTTATTGAACTCAATGAAGCTAACGACTTGGCCATCGAACAGAAAGTCGAGGACACTGCCGCCCTCGGGGATTGGGCACAGTGGTTTGGCAAGTATTCAGAGGCCGAAATCCACTACGCCACAGCCATGTCCTTGATTGACACAGCGGAACAGCCGGAACTTATGGCGCAATTTTTTGCCCAACCAGTACCCCTGCCCGCTGTTGATGGGCTTGACCCGTTGCCTCCCTACGCCGAGGGCGACCAAGGGCCTCTCGCGGTGTCATTCAGCGTGACTGAGACCGGGCGCGTAAAGAATTTTGAGGAAATCGCGCTGCCCGAGCTGGAGGACGACAAAATTCTTCGGCGCCTGGTTCGCACCTTCAAGGATACGCGGTTTCGGCCGGGGTTTGATGGCTCACAGCCGATCGCCACTCAGGGACTGCTCTGGTCCTTTGATGCCGATGCCTGGGAGCCCTAAGCTATGATCTTGACCCAAGATGAAAAAAGGAAACCCGGAGTGCGCAACGCTATTGTGATCGGACTGACCAGAGGGACCGCGGTGGCGGGCGCCCTACTGATCCTGTCGGGCTGTCCGAGTGCGAGCACACCCACGACACCCAGTGTACCAACACCACCGTCCACCCCCTCGAGCTCGTCCTCTTCGTCTTCCTCGTCGTCCTCGAGCAGCACCAGCAGTTCCTCGTCAAGCAGCCAATCCAGCTCCTCTTCCGGTTCGAGCGGCTCCTCGAGCCCGTCGGGCGGGTCAACAGGTGCGCCGAGCATGCCAAGCGGCGGCGGCTTCCCCTCGCCCTCAGCTAGTGCGGGGACACCGGGCGCAAACGACAGCCCCGGCAGTGAGGGCGATGCCGACTCACCCGCGGGAGCCACCACCGGCGACAGTGGTGACGCCGGTACGGGAGATTCAACGGGTAGCAATGCCGAGCCGGGCTTTGGCGATATCGCGGGCGCCGATGCACTGCCGGATATGCGCGATGAATTGCCGACCTTCGATGAAAGTTACGGCGGTGGTCAGAGTGCCGACAGCATGGGAGACATGGCTGACGCCGAGGGCGACACGGGAACCAACGGTGGCACCGAGCCTGCAGCAGCGGCTGGAACAAGTGGCAGTGTCGAACCGGGCACCCGCGCCCAGGGCGGGATGGAGGGCGTCGCCAACGGGTCAGACATTTTAACGACCGCCGAGCAGGTGGCTATTCTCGATCGCCAGCTCGAACAAAGCACGAGCGATTTCGACGCGATGATTTTGGAAGAGCAACAGCGACAGCGCGAAGAGGCCCGGGAGCGCGCCAACAGAAGCGCCGAGCGCGAGCAACCTGAACCCGCGGGTGCCGGGACCAGCGGCCGAAGCCCGTATAACGACGACGTCGCGATGGGCGGTGGCGGATCAACCGGTGGAGGCATGGGTGGCGCCTCACGAGGCGGCGGTGCGCCTCCGGATAACCCCGCTATTTACGAAGCGCCCGAGGACATACCGGATGGCAGCAACGACGACGTGGTCGCGCGCCAGATGCGCGAGGCCGCCATGCGCGAACCCGACCCCGCCGTGCGCGAGCGCCTGTGGAATGAATACCGAAAATACAAGGGCCTGGAGATCCCCGAGTCATGATACGCGCGCTCGCCCTTCTCATTGGCGTCATGACGCTGGTTGGCTGTGTTAGTCAAACCGTAAAAAGCACCTCGGTGCCGGCGCTTGATCAACCCCAGCAAATCGTTCCTGAAAACGAAGTTCTTGATGTGGGGGTCGCTATTTTTGATCCCGGCATCGACGACCTGCAGGATGATGAGCAGGTTTATCCCGAAATCCGCCGGGCAGAGGCGACCTTTATTGCCCGAGAGCTAACAGAGGTCCTCGAGGATGTAGGAGCGTGGGGCGCGGTGCGTGTGGTGCCCGATGAGAGCCAGTTCACCGACCTGCTGGTGACCGGCCAGATTGTTCACAGCGACGGTGAGCGCCTGGCGCTGGCGGTAAAGGTTACCGACGCCACGGGGGAGATTTGGATAGACAAGACCTATGAGGGCACCACCAGCCGGTACGCCTACGATCAGCGTGCCAGCAATCAGCAAGATCCCTTCTTATTGGTTTATCGACTCATCGCCAACGACCTGCTCGAGCAGTTCAACAGTACCTCTTCAAAGCAACGCGTCACGATTCGGCGCGTCGCGGAGCTACGCTTTGCAAGGGCCTTCGCCGCCGATGCGTTCACGGATTACCTGCAGGAGGACGACGGCGAATATCGGTTAAAGCGATTGCCCGCAGAGTCTGACCCCATGCTGGAGCGGGTTCGAAATCTCCGACTGAGAAATTACGTGTTTGTGGATACCTTGCAAGGTCACTACGACGGCTTTTCCGAAGAGATGTACACGCCCTACCAGGAATGGCGCAAGCTCAGTTACGACGAAGTGATTGCTCAGCGTGAATTACAGCAAGAGGCCAACGCGCGACTGATCGCGGGTGCCGCCGCCGTCGTAGCAGGAATCGCAGCCCAAGGGTCAAGCAGTGGCTACGCGCGCACCGCTGGCGCGGTGGGGATTGCGGGGGGTGGCTATTTACTGAAGAGCGGTCTCGAGAAACGCGCTGAATCGAGCATTCACTCGCTGGCTATTGAAGAGCTCGGCCAGTCGTTGCAAGCCGAGATTACTCCCAGAGTCATTGAACTCGAGGATCGGACCGTGCGTCTGTCGGGAAGCGCCGAGGACCAGTACGCCCAGTGGCGCGAGCTCATGGCTGATCTTTACGCCGCCGAGATGGGTGAACTGCAGGGCGCGAGCGAGGCACAAAACCCTGACAACTCTGCATCGGGTCTCGACTCGGGGCAGTAACGCAGGCCCCGATGGCGGGGTACACTGCCCGCTGACCATTGACTGATTTTCAGGACACGCGATCCTTGAGCGACCGACCCGAACAACCCTTAACCCCGGCGGCTTTCTCACCTCAACCGGAGGTTGCTGCCGAGACCCAACAAACCACGCCGCGCCCGTCCTGGTTAATCCCCGGGATCTTCGGCTTAATTGTCGTCGCCATCGCTGTGTTCGTAATCCTGCCCCGGCTGGTCGGTGATCCCCGCGTAGACGCCTATAACCCGACCACACCCTCCAATGAGACCGGCTCACCTGCAGCGCTTTCAACCGGCAATGACCTCGCCGGGGCACCGAGCAGTGATCGCAGCCCCTTTGCGGAGGCGCAGCGCCAGCAACTGCGTAAAGCCGCACAGGATGCCTTGCAGCGGGTCTTGGAGTTGCAGGAAATACTGCGAGATCTCGGGGTCGAGCTCTGGGCGTCCGACGCTTATCAAGCCGCCGTCGACGCCGCGTTGGCAGGGGATGAAGCCTATCGCAGTGGCGACTTTACGGCGGCGGCAACCGCCTATCTGGACGCGGGTGATGCTCTGGTAACGCTCGAGGACAGCGTGCCGACCCGTATCGCCGCCGCGCGTTCGGAGATCTTGGCCGCCGTTGAGGCGGGGAAACAAGCCGAGGCGCAAACTGCCTTAGAGCGACTGGTATTGTTATCGCCCGGAGACCTCGATCGGGACGTGCTCACCGAACGGGTAGCCGCCATACCCACGGTCAACGAGGCATTAACGGCGGCTTCGCTGGCAGCTGAGAGTAACAAGCTGGCCGATGCCATCGGCTCCGCCCAAACCGCACTCGCCGCTGACCCCGCTCATCAGCGGGCTGCGCAGGCGCTCAGAGACTACCAACAGCAACTGGCTGACCAGCGCTTTCAGCAGGCCATGACCGCTGGCTACGATGCCCTTGATCGCGAAAACTTTAGCGACGCCGACGCCGCTTTCCGGCGCGCCGGCACGCTGCGGCCCAGCTCCGCTGAAGTACAAGTAGCCTTGGCGGAACTGGCTGACGCCAAAACCACGGCCACCCTCAGGAGGTTGGCGCAGCAGGGCGCGGATAAGGAGGCCGGCGAGGACTGGCAGGGGGCGCTGGCGCTTTATCAACAGGCCCTCGCAACAGATTCAACGCTGGTGTTTGCCCAGGAGGGCATCGCCCGGACCCAACCTCGCGCCGAACTGGCCACTGCCCTGACCACCATCTTGTCCGAGCAAGAACGTTTAGTCGACGCGCGGATTCTTGCCGAGGCCGAAGCGACCTTGCAACAGGCCAAGGCCATCACTGATGCCGGGCCAGTGCTGACCCAACAGATCGACGAGGTTACGACCGCCCTTGAGTATGCCCGCACCCCGGTGCAAGTCACGCTGACCTCCGATGGCCTTACCGACGTGACCTTGTTACGGGTCAAACGCCTCGGCCTGCTCGCAACACAACCCCTTACCCTGCGCCCCGGTGACTATGTCGCCCTTGGAGTGCGCACGGGTTTCCGTGATGTCCGGGTTTCCTTTAGGGTGAAGCCGGGAGAAGCAGCGCAAGTCGATGTGCGCTGTACCGAGGGTATTTAAGGGCGATGGACGACGACAAACCTCTCTCGGCCGGCGGCTTTAGTCCGCCGCCCGCCACCGATGACACCCCCAGCGGGCAAGACGCGCCGCTGAGCGCCGCGGTATTTGAACCCCTGGGCACTGCCAGCGCCGGGCAACGGGCCGCAAAATGGCCGTGGTTTGTAGGCGCGCTGGGCGGTCTGATCGTTCTTTACGGGCTGTTTTTTCTGCTGACCGCGCGCTCCCTCGATATTGTGGTCGACGCGGTAGGGCCCGCCGAGGTTCAGATCTCGGGCTTGGTCATCCCTCTCGGACCGCGGTTTTTACTTCGCTCGGGGGAGTATGAACTGACGGTAACGGTGCCTGGCTACGAAACGTATCAGGACACGATCAGCGTGAGTAATGCCGAGAGCCAGCGCCTCGAGGTGAGCCCGGCGATCAAGCCCGGCTGGGTCACAATTAACTCAACGCCGCCGGGAGCAGAGGCCGACCTTGATGGGGTCACCATCGGCACAACGCCGCTGCAACGATTGTCCTTGCCCGCGGGCACAGCAAACCTGACTCTAAGCCTGCCACGGTTCCAACAACGCACCGCCACGATCGACATTACCGGGCGCGGCATTGAACAGACGCTGTTGTTCGATCTAGCTCCCGATTGGGCTGATATCGTGGTCAATGCCAATCCGTCAGACGCCACGGTGTGGTTAGAAGACGAACCTCTGGGCGATGCAGGCACGGCGCTTCCCGTGATGAGTGGTGAGCGTCAACTCATTATTCGCGCCAATGGCTATGTGGAAGAAGTGATCGAACTGTCGGTGGTCGCCGGCGTACCTCAAGAGATAGGGCCCATCGATCTGAAACCCTCTGCTGGCGTGTTAACCCTCAGCTCGATACCAACGGGTGCCGCAGTCGCCATCGACGGCGTGTTTGAAGGCCGCACACCGCTTGAGGTTGAACTCGCACCCGATCAAAGCCACACCATTCAATTAACCAAATCCGGCTACCAGCGCGGACGGTTGACGCTGGCCTTGGCGCGGGGGGAATCGGCTACGCGCGAAGTGACGTTGACCCCCCGCCTCGGCGACGTGGAATTTCGGTTAGCACCGCCGGAGGCCGAACTGGTCATTAACGGTGCCGCGATGGGGCGAGGTGATCAAATCCTTGCCCTCCCCGCTGTTGAACAGCGCTTGGAAGTGCGCGCGACGGGCTATGCCAGTCAACGCCTGCAGGTGACGCCGCGGGAAGGCCTGCGTCAGATCGTGACTGTCACGCTGCTTACCGAAGCGGAAGCTCGCAAGGCGGCCATCAAGCCCGAGATCGTTACCGCCTTGGGCCAGACCCTCCTGCTGATAGATCCGATTGCATCGCCTATGAATGAGTTTTCCATGGGGGCATCCCGGCGCGAACCGGGGCGTCGCTCTAACGAGGTATTGCATCCGGTCAAACTCGAGCGCGCGTTTTATCTGGCAACAACCGAGACCACCAACGCCCAATTCCGCCAATATCTTGAGGGGCACAGCAGCGGACAAATCGAAGGCAACAGCCTGAATCGCGAGCACCAACCCGTCGCCGGGGTGAGCTGGCAGCAGGCGGCTCGGTTTTGTAACTGGCTCAGCGCCAAAGAGGGGCTGACACCTTTTTATCGGGAAAATGAGGGCATTATCCGCGGCTACAATGCGTCCAGCACGGGATATCGCCTACCGAGTGAGGCCGAGTGGTCCTATGCCGCCAGGGTGGAGGGCGAGGGTTATCGCAAGTTCGCTTGGGGTGAAGACTTTCCGCCCAATGCAGCAGTCATAAACGTGGCCGATAACACCTCTGCTCTTGTTACCGGCCGAATCCTGAACGGCTATGCAGATGGCCACATCGTGGCGGCGCCCGTGGCAAGCTTTCCGCCAAACCATCGCGGCCTGTACGATATGGGGGGTAACGTGGCGGAATGGGTCCACGACGTGTATGTCATTCCCTCTGCCAATGCCGAGCTGGCCACCGATCCGTTGGGCGCAATGAACGGCGATAACTACACCGTGAGAGGTGCTAGCTGGGCCTTGAGCCGACTCGCTGAATTGCGACTGACCTACCGTGATTATGGCGCCGCGGGCAGAGATGACTTAGGTTTTAGGATTGCGCGCTATGCGGAATAAGCGAGGAAAGCACATCACAGAAAGGCCTCAAAGCCAGCACAGCGCGGCCGGCGTTTGGCGACGTATCGTGTTGGGCTTCGGTGTTGCTGTCAGCACGACCCTTTTCACCCCAGGCATGCTGGCCCAGGAGGCGACGTCTTCGCAGGCATCGGCCGAAGCCGCCGGTGAACAAGACGCCGTGGCTGGGCAAAACGCCGTGGCTGGGCAAAACGCCGTGGCTGGG
>CBFHQV010000061.1:0-12936 GCA_965658055.1 Luminiphilus sp.
CAGGCGACGTATTACTCCCGCCAGTGGATGGCGCTGACAGCAGGCTTAATAGCCATGGGGGGATTGCTTTGGTGGCTTACACCAGAGACCCTCTGGTGGCTCAATGCTGGGGTCGTTCAGCGGGTGGGGTTGATGGCTGGGCTGGTTGTCCTCGGCGCGACAGCCTATGGCTTGGCACTGGGTATTTTCGGGGTTCGTGTGCAACATTTTCGTAGCCCGAATCAATGACGTTGCCTCGGTCTTAGTCCCCCCTGGGTAGCAGTTTTTCTATATACTTCAGCGTTTTATGACGACGATGACTCTTCCCCGATGGAATTGATCCGCGGTCTTCACAATTTACGAGAGGAACACCGCGGTTGTGCCGTCACGGTCGGGGCGTTCGACGGCATTCACCGGGGCCATCAGGGGGTATTGGCGCACCTGAAGGCCAAGGCCGCTGATTTGGGACTGCCTTCAACCGTCATTGTGTTTGAACCCTTACCCCGAGAATATTTTCGTCCTCTGGAAGCGCCACCCAGGATTACGAATTTTCGCGAGCGACTGACATTTCTGGCCGAGACCGGTATCGACAGGGTGCTGGTACTCAAGTTTGACGAGTCGCTGCGGGCGATGACCGCGGAGGAGTTTATCCGACGGGTTTTTGTCGACGGCTTGGGCGCGCAATACATCGCCTTGGGCGACGACTTTCGGTTTGGTAATAGCCGAGAAGGGGATTTTGAGTACGCTCAGACGATGTCGGAAAAGTTTGGCTACGAAGTGCAGCCGACCGGCACAATAGAGTTGGCGGGTGAGCGGGTGAGCAGTACCCGGATTCGCGAAGCCCTGGCTGCCGGGCACTTTGAAGAAGCGGCGCTATTGCTGGGTCGCCCTTACACCATGACGGGGCGGGTCGAGCATGGCAAGAAGCTGGGTCGAGAGCTGGGAAGCCCCACAGCCAATATCCGGATAGGTCGGATTCGCAGCCCGTTATCGGGGGTTTATGTGGTGCTGGCGAGCGGTGCCGGCCTCGACGCGGCACCCGGGGTTGCCAATGTGGGAACGCGGCCAACGGTGGCGGATAGCCTGCGCGCGAATTTGGAGGTTCATGTACTCGACCATACGGGTGATTTTTACGGTCAGCGGCTGACGGTGGAGTTTTTGTGTAAGCTTCGGGAGGAGAAGAAATACGATTCTCTTGAGGCCCTGAAAGCCGGCATCGCCGGCGATATAGATCAAGCGAGAGCTTGGCTCGCTGAACACGCGATTCATTGAACGCTGCAACGCGATAACGACAGAAGTTTATGAGCGATTACAAAGACACCCTCAACCTGCCCCAAACAGACTTTCCCATGAAGGCCAACCTTGCCCAGCGCGAGCCTCAACGGCTGAAGCAATGGCAGGCGATGAATCTGTATCAGCGGGTGAGGGAGGCGAGTGCTGGCAGGCCTCCGTTTATTCTTCACGACGGGCCGCCCTACGCCAACGGTGAACTCCACGTCGGACACGCCATTAACAAAATCTTGAAAGACTTTATCGTGAAGTCCCGAACCTTGTCGGGGTATGACGCCCCCTATGTGCCCGGCTGGGATTGCCATGGTTTACCGATCGAACTCAATGTCGAAAAGAAGGTCGGCAAGCCTGGACACAAAATTTCGGCGGGTGAGTTTAGAAAGAAGTGTCGCGAGTATGCCGCCAAGCAAGTGGACCAGCAGCGGGATGATTTTGTCCGTATGGGCGTTCTTGGGGATTGGGAAAACCCGTACCTCACGATGGATTTTCAATTCGAAGCGGATATCGTGCGCACCCTCGGCAAGATTATCGAGCGAGGTCACTTACACAAAGGCTTCAAACCCGTTCACTGGTGCCTAGATTGTGGTTCAGCGCTTGCTGAGGCTGAAGTGGAATATCAGGAGAAGCGTTCGTCCGCCGTCGATGTCGCTTTCCCCGCCGTTGATGCCGCCGCTTTTCTCAAGGCCTTTAACACCGATTGGCAGGGCGAGGTCGCGGTGGTGATCTGGACCACTACCCCGTGGACGTTGGCGGCCAATCGCGGTGTTTGTCTTAGTCCCACGCTGGACTACGTGCTGGTGCCCCAGGGTGACCGCGCGATCGTGGTTGCCGAGGCGTTGCTGGCGGCATGTGCCGAGCGTTATGGCCTTGACGCGGCCAGTCCGATAGCGACGGTCAAGGGCGACAAGCTTGAGCATTTGCAGGTTAGGCCACCCTTTGGGGATGTCGCGGTGCCCGTGATGCTCGGTGATCACGTAACCACCGAGGCGGGTACGGGGTGTGTGCATACCGCGCCAGCCCATGGCCTCGAGGATTTTGCGATTGGCCAGGACTACGGCCTTGAGGTGTACAACCCGGTGGGTCCGCACGGGGTGTACCTGCCAGAGACGCCGGCCCTAGAGGGTAAGCATATCTTCAAGGCCAACGACGAGATTATTGCCGAGCTTGAAGCGCGCTCGGTGCTCCTCGCGCACTTGCCCTACGATCACTCCTATCCGCATTGTTGGCGCCACAAAACCCCGATCATCTTCCGGGCCACGCCCCAGTGGTTTGTCAGTATGAGCAAGGCAGGCCTGTTGGCGCAGGCCAAAGAAGCCGTTGAGGGCGTCAATTGGGTGCCCAACTGGGGGCGTGCTCGCATTGACGCCATGTTGGCAGACCGGCCGGACTGGTGTATCTCCCGTCAGCGAACTTGGGGCGTGCCCATTCCTTTATTTGTGCATCGTCAGTCTGGTGAGCTTCATCCGCGGACGTTGGCGCTGATTGAAACCATCGCTGTCCACATTGAAAGTGCAGGCATCGACGCTTGGTTTGATCTGGAGCCTTCAGCGCTTTTGGGGGATGAGGCGGAGGATTATGAGAAGGTCACAGACACGCTGGATGTATGGTTCGACTCCGGCGTGACCCATGCCTGCGTATTGCGCAAACGAGAGAGCCTGAGTGCCCCGGCGGATTTGTATCTCGAAGGATCAGATCAGCATCGTGGGTGGTTTCAGTCCTCGTTGCTGACGGGGATTGGTGCCTACGGCGAAGCCCCCTATCGATCGGTGCTTACCCATGGTTTCACGGTGGATGGAGAAGGCCGCAAGATGTCCAAGTCGGTCGGTAACATTATTCCGGCCAAGAAAGCCATGAACGATATGGGCGCGGACATCGTGCGACTCTGGGTGGCGTCGTCGGATTACCGCAATGAGATCGCGGCCTCGGATGAAATTTTCAAACGAACAGGCGACGCGTACCGCCGAATTCGCAACACCAGCCGTTTTTTATTGGCGAATCTCGCGGGTTTCGATCCGGCCGCAGATGCCGTCGCCGATGACGCCCTGCTGCCTTTGGATCGCTGGATATGTCGGCGCGCCGCGTCGCTTCAGCAGGAGCTGATCACCAGCTACAGCACCTATCAGTTTCATCAGGTCTTTCACAAGGTTCATAACTTTTGTGGTGGCGAGTTGGGCGGTTTTTATCTCGACATTATTAAGGATCGCCAGTACACCACCCAGGCTGACAGCCATCCCAGGCGCTCCGCCCAAACAGCGTTGTGGCATTTGGCTGAAACGCTCTGTCGTTGGATAGCGCCTATTCTCAGTTTTACGGCGGAGGAGATTTGGGAGAACTTACCCGGTTCGCGGGAGGACTCGGTGTTATTGACGCAGTGGTACGACCAACTGCCAAAGGCCGATGACGAAGCGCTAGGAGACGATTTTTGGCGTCGCATGATGACGGTTCGTCAGGATGTGAACCGCGCGATGGAAGCTAAGCGTGCAGAGGGTGAGTTAAAGGGTAGTCTTGATGCCAGCGTGTTGCTGTACGCGGCACCAGCGCTGAAAACGGTCCTTGATTCACTGGGGGAGGAGCTGCGCTTTGTGCTTATCACCTCCGAGGCGAGCGTATTGCCTATCGCCGAGTCCCCCGATAATGCCTTGCAGGGTGAGGATGAGGAGCTGCGGGTAGTGGTGTTGGCTGCCGAGGAAGAAAAGTGTGAGCGCTGCTGGCATCGCCGACCCGATGTGGGCAGCGCTGCCAACCATCCTACCCTGTGCCAACGATGCGTCACTAACGTAGATGGCGAGGGAGAAGTTCGCCACTATGCCTGAGGGCGCAGGTTTTTTTTCGCGTCAGGCGCTTATGGGTTATGGCGTGGCGCTAGGCATTGTCGCGCTCGATCAATGGACCAAGCATCTTGCTTCTCTTGAGCTTAGCTATCGTGTGCCGGTCGAGCTGACGTCTTGGTTTGATCTGACTCTCGCGCATAACACCGGAGCTGCCTTTAGCTTTTTGGCAGGGGCGGGCGGTTGGCAGCGGTGGTTTTTCACGGCAGTGGCGGCGGCGGTTAGTGTGGTTCTTATTGTCTGGCTATCACGACTGTCGCAACATCGAGTCCCCCTGGCCGTGGCATTGGGGTTAGTTCTCGGTGGCGGGCTTGGCAATTTGTATGACAGGGTGGCGCTGGGCTACGTCGTCGACTTCATCTCGATACACTACCAGCAATGGTACTGGCCGGCATTCAACATAGCCGACTCCGCGATTACCGTAGGCGCTGTGGTTTTGGGACTCGATAGCTTCCGCGGTACCGAGTCATCTACGCAACGGGCGGGCGATTAAATGGACGATTTGGCGATTAGTGAAAACACGCGGGTGACGCTTAACTTTGCTCTCACTCTGGAGGATGGGTCGACAGTCGATACCAACTTTGACAGGGCACCGGTTACCTTTGCGGTGGGTGATGGTTCACTGCTGCCGGGTTTTGAGCGCGCACTGTTTGGTTTGAAGGCAGGTGATGAGGCAGAATTTAGCATCGCGCCCGAACACGGGTTCGGCCAGCCTAATGAGCATAATATTCAGCGCGTTAAACGCGAGCAGTTCGAACCCGACGTTGAATTAGAAGTGGGTATGATGTTCTCGTTTGCCGACGCTTCAGGCGGTGAGTTACCTGGGGTGGTTACCGAGTTCGACGACCTGGAGGTCACAGTGGATTTTAATCACCCTTTGGCAGGGCGCACGCTGGGGTTTAGGGTGGCCATACACGATGTTGAAGCAGCTGAGTTACACTGAGTCACGTCAAAGCGCGTGACCCCAAACGGGGTCTGAAGAGGAACCGAAAAACAGTGGACGTTTTACTCGCTAATCCCCGTGGTTTTTGTGCCGGTGTCGATCGGGCGATCGATATTGTCAATCGCGCGCTGGAGGTCTTTGGCGAACCCATTTATGTCCGTCATGAAGTCGTTCACAACCGGTTTGTGGTCGATGATTTGCGTAACCGCGGAGCGGTCTTTGTCGAAGAGCTCGATGAAGTGCCCGACGACGCTATCGTTATCTTTAGCGCCCACGGGGTGTCTAAGGCGGTCCAGCACGAGGCCTCCCGTCGCGGACTACGGGTCTTTGATGCGACCTGCCCTCTGGTCACCAAAGTCCATGTGGAGGTGGCGGCCTTCAGTGGTGCGGGGCGCGAGTGCATTCTCATTGGTCATGAGGGCCACCCAGAGGTCGAAGGTACCATGGGGCAGTACGACACGTCGGCGGGTGGTCGGATTTATCTGGTGGAGGACGAGCAGCAGGTCGCCGCGCTTCGGGTGCGCGATCCGGATAATTTGGCCTACGTGACTCAGACAACGCTATCGGTTGACGATACAGCGAAGGTGATCGATGCCCTGCGCCAGCGTTTTCCCAACATTGCTGGTCCGCGAAAAGATGACATTTGTTACGCCACGCAAAATCGGCAGGACGCGGTGAAGCTTCTCGCTGAGAAAGCCGATGTGGTGTTGGTGGTGGGGTCCCCTAACAGCTCCAATTCCAATAGGCTGCGCGAGTTAGCCGAGCGCTGTGGTGCCAGCGCTTATTTGATTGATGACGCCAGCAAGATCGACCCCGCGTGGCTTGCCGCTGGTCAGTCTATCGGCGTCACCGCGGGCGCTTCCGCGCCAGAGCTTTTGGTTGATGGTGTGGTGGCGGCACTTCGTGATGCTGGCGCAACGCTGGTGAGCTCCCTCGAGGGACGGCCCGAAAACATCACCTTCTCGCTACCCAAAGAGCTGCGCATTCCCGCGAAAAATCTCGAATAAGTTCACAACCCTCTTGCTCGATGCCGATGACCATTGGTTGGCGATGGGCTGGTTTTACGACGTGCCTGAGAACACAATTTTCCGGTGGGAAATGTTCAGAATAGACGACGTGGGCGGCTGCAGAGCTCGGACAATTCCTCTCGCGATATCGCCACTACAATCAGGAAAGCAGACGCCGGCGTCACCCTGATCGAATTATTGATCGTGATGGGGATGGTGGCGATACTGCTCTCCCTTGGCACCCCCGCAATGACAGCACAGGTCAAGGTTTGGCAAAGCTATGCTCAGGCCTCGCGGTTACTCTCGGCGATTATGACTGCCCGTTCGCAGGCGGTGCGAGCAAGTACAGCGGTTCTTATCTGTCCCGGAAATCCTGACAGGGGGCATTGCGATGGACGCTATACCGAGGGCTTCTCGGTGATCAGCGCCGAGGGCAAGCTGCGTACTCGTTACGGGGCGGGCCGGGGCGTTAGGGTTTGGAACAGCAGCGGGACGCGAGAGGAAGATCGATCAGTAGTGTGGGGTTCAGACGGCTGGGGCAGCCGCAACATGAGCTGGTTGTTTTGTGTTGAAGGCGATTACGATCACTGGGCGGTCGTCGTGAATCGTATTGGTCGGCCCCGTATGCTCAAAAACTGGGGTAGTTGCCCGTCCTAGTCATCGAGGCCGAGTTTTTTGAGACGATAGCGTAGGCTTCTGAAAGTGATGCCAAGGGCCTTGGCGGTAGCGGTTTTGTTCCAACGGTTTTTGGTTAACGCCTCGTCCAGTATTTGCCGTTCAGTATCGGCCAGAAAGCCCTCCAGATCGCCATGAACTTCCTCTAGTAGCGGTTTCTGATTGGACTCGTCGATATCTGATGTGGCTGCTGCCACCTGGTTTGGAGGTGGCGTAAGCGTCTCCTCAAAGGCAATGTCGCTGGCCGCTATTTCGGTTCGATCACTCATTGCCACGGCTCTGGCCAGAATATTGTCGAGTTCCCGTATGTTGCCCGGGAACGCATACTGGAGTAACCGCGTTGTTGCTTCTTGGGACAATGTTCGCTTGTCGGTGCCGTGGCTTGCCGCCAATTTTTTCAGGAGAAACTCCGCCAAGAGCGGAATATCCTCCTTGCGCTCCCTAAGGGCTGGCACGTGGATGCCAATAACGTTGATGCGGTAATACAGATCGTCCCGAAATGCGCCGGCTCTTACCTGTTGGCCCAGGTTTTTGTGGGTGGCGCTTAGTAAGCGAACATCCACCGGAACTTCTGTTTCGGAGCCGACTGGGCGAACCGACTTTTCCTGCACCGCTCGCAGCAGTTTGACCTGGACGGGCAGGGGCAGATCGGCAACCTCGTCCAATAACAGGGTGCCGCCGGAGGCCGCCAAAAAAAGCCCGGGCTTGTCTGCCGTGGCGCCGGTGAACGCCCCTTTTTTGTGGCCGAACAGCTCGCTCTCAACCAGCTCAGGGGGGATTGCCCCGCAGTTAACGGCAATAAAAGGCTTATCTGATCGGGGGCTCAGCGAGTGAATCAGTCGCGCTGTGATCTCTTTACCCACGCCGGATTCACCGTGAATGTGTATAGGTGCCTGAGAGCGCGCTACTCGTCGAATTTGATCCCGAAGCGCGACCACTAACTCGGACTGGCCAATGAGCTCTTCGCTGGTGAGATCCTCGGCGCCTTTTTTTATTTGCAGTGCGTGACCCACAAGGTCCCTTAGCTTCTCCAGCGCCAAGGGCTTGGTCACGAAGTCAAAGGCGCCGAGCTTGAGCGCTTCAATGGCGCTCTCAACACTCCCGTGAGCTGTAATCATGGCCACCGGCACCGAGGGATGTCGGTGTTGAATGTGGTCAATAAGGGTTAGGCCATTGCCATCGGGTAATTTCATGTCGGTAAGGCACAGGTCCGGGACGCTGTTTTCTAGCAGCTGCTTTGCTTCTTCGATGGATGTTGCACGCTGGGTTTGCAAGTTCATTCGCGCGAGCGTGATTTCCAACAATTGGAGGATGTCGGGTTCGTCGTCAACCAGAAGAACAGTCTGCTGTGTCACCGAAAATCCTCGTCAAGTTTCAAACTCAATCGAAAAGCGCTCTCACCTGCACTCGTGCGCTGATAAAAAAGATCGGCCCCGTTGATCTCGCAAAGCTCCTTGCATAAATATAAACCCAGACCGCTCCCCTGTCTTGATGTCGTGAAGAAGGGCTCAAAAAGCCTGCCGAGCTGGCTCTCGGCAACGCCATTTCCGTAGTCGACAATGTCGACGAGCACCTGGAGGTTAACCCGATCCACCGCGACATCAACGCGTAACTCGGCGCGCCCGCTGTCAGCCTCGGAGTGTCGAAGGCCGTTATCGAACAAGTTGGTCAGCACCCGTTTTAGGTGACTGGGGTCAAAGATGACGCCGACATCTTTAACCATGCCGTTTATCGCAATACTGCAGGGCTCGGCTCTCAACCCTTTGTACTCGGTAATACAGTCGGTCATCCAATGCTGCAGTAGAAGCTGGGCTGGATGGGGAGCCTGTCGTCTCGACACTTCTGTAACGTTATCAATGATGTCGCTAACGCGCACACTGTTACTTACCAAAATATCGCACAGTAGTCGGTCAGCCTGTTGTACGGTGTCACTTTCATTGAGTAGCTGCGCGGCATGACTGATGGCCGAGAGGGGGTTTCTGATTTCGTGCGCGATGCTTGCGGTCAGCTTGCTAAGCGAATCCAATTTCAGCGACTGCGCGAATTGCGTGACGGGGGTGTAATCCTCAACAAAAATCAGCGTGTCGCTACTCTTGGCAGGATTGATTCCAGCGAATGAGGCGATAACAGCAGGCGAATTAACCGTCAGGCGAAAAGGCTCGGGTTTGTTGCGCAGACCACTGCGCCACTCCGCATATTGATTTTCTAGGTCGGGGCTTATCTCGCCTAGCGCGTACTGAGTACGAGGCTTTAGTTGCAGTAGCTTTAGCGCTGAATCATTTACCGCCTCGACCAGACCTCGGTCATCGATTCGCAGAATCCCGGTGTGCATGTGTGCGACTATTTGCTCATTCAGCAGTTCGAGAGCCTCAACCTCGGTGGCCGCCTGTTGAGCCTGGGCTTCGACCAGGGCCAGTCGTTGGGCGGTTGCTTGTACTAGGAGAGACACCACAAAGAGTAGGCTTCCCAATAGCCCGGCAGGAAGTAGCAGTCCAATGTCGGCCTCTTGACGCTCCACGAGCCACGCCGCGTCGGTCAGCACGGCGAGTACAGCGATCGCGGCAACTAGCGTGGCCAAGCTCCGAGAGTGAAGTAGGAACCCCCCCGCAGCGACGGCAATAATAAAGAGCACGGAAAATCCACTGAGGAGGCCTCCAGTGGCACTCACCAGCACGGTAATGGCGATGATGTCGCTAATCAGCAGTGCAAACAGGCCGGTTTCTGACTGCTGAATGCGCCCGCCCAGACGTCGCGTGAGCGGCACGGCGGACACCAGCATTACACTGGCGCCTATCGCAAACCACAGGCGATTGAAGCCGGTAATAAAATCCTCGCCCCCCGGAAGTATGAGTATTGCAAGTAGGCAGGCCGCAAGAGTCAGTCGGTAGCTGTTATAGAAAAAAAATAGCCGGCCGACTCCCCGAGAGCTAGATCCGGTTGTTCGCAGCGCTGAATCTATGGGTGATGGTATGCCGGTCATGGAATTACGCTATCAGTGCCGATCCTGTTCTGTTTTATCTGGCGTGAAGGACGCCCGGGGCGCAGCCAACAGAGTACAATAGATCGACTGGTGGATTCATTAGACCTCTGCCAGCTGTTTTGCCGAATTAGGAACATGCACATGCAGGTAATCATGGCCCAGATCAACACCCTGGTGGGTGATTGGGCGGGAAACGCAGAAAAGGTTATCGCGGTCTGTTGCGATGCAGCAGTAACTGATACCCATGCTGTGGTGGTCTTCCCGGAATTAACCCTGACTGGATATCCTCCGGAGGATCTGCTGTTGCGGCCCAGCATTGGCGAGCAAACGGAAGAAACCCTGGCTTCACTCTGTGCTTCGCTACCCCCTGAGCTCTTTGTGATTGTCGGTTATCCGCGACTTTCTCCTCGTGGCCTGTTTAATGCCGCTGGCGTGATTCATCGCGGCGCAGTCATTGCCGAGTACTTCAAGCAGTGTTTGCCTAACTATCAGGTGTTTGATGAGAAACGTTACTTCACGGCTGGACAAGAGGCCTGTGTCGTCGACATCGCGGGCGTTCCCGTCGGCATCACTATTTGCGAGGATATCTGGGATCCGGTACCCGCGGCCCGCGCGGCAGCGGCGGGTGCAGGAGTGCTTATCAATTTGAATGCGTCCCCCTTTCATCAGGGTAAGGGCCTGGAACGTCAACGGCTGGTTGGCGATCGCGCGCGCGAGAACGGGCTCCCGATAGTTTATGTTAATCAAGTGGGTGCACAGGATGAGCTGGTGTTCGATGGTGGATCCTTTGCGGTGAACGCGGACGGTCAGGTTGTTGCCGCCGCGCCGGGTTTTGAAGAAAGCGTGCTTGCCCTCGATGTTCATGAGGGCTCTCCGCGCGTTATCAGTCCACAATCCCTGCCCGAACCTTTGTCAGATCTGGCTCTGGTGTGGCAGGCCCTGGTGGTGGGTGTCAGGGATTATGTCAACAAAAATGGCTTTCCCGGGGTCGTGCTTGGCCTATCCGGCGGGATTGATTCCGCAGTCACCCTGGCTGTCGCCGTGGATGCTCTAGGTGCCGATCGGGTTCAGGCCATTATGATGCCATTTCGCTACACGGCTTCGATGTCCATGGAAGACGCAGAAGCCCAGGCAGCAACACTCGGCGTGAATTACTCAGTGATTTCGATTGAGCCGCTCTACGACGCTTTCATGCTGTCCCTGGGTGCCGAGTTTGAGGGGTTGCCACCGAATATCACTGAGGAGAATCTGCAGGCGCGCTGCCGAGGCGTGCTGCTGATGTCGGTATCAAACAAAAAGAATGTGCTGGTGTTGACCACGGGCAATAAGAGTGAGCTGGCGGTGGGCTACTCCACTCTCTACGGGGACATGGCGGGGGGATTCGATGTGCTCAAGGACTGTCCAAAAATGCTGGTCTACGCCTTGGCGAATTATCGCAACACGTTGGGTCAGTGTATTCCCGAGCGGGTTATCACTCGGCCCCCTTCCGCCGAGCTCGCCCCAGATCAAAAAGACGAAGACAGCCTGCCGCCCTACGAGGTGCTCGATGCGATCATCGAGGCTTATGTTGAGCAAGATCGATCGGCAAAAGAAATTATTGCTCAAGGGTTTGCAGAGGAAGATGTCCGGCGGGTCATTCGGCTCATTGATTTGAACGAGTACAAACGCCGGCAGGCGCCGGTTGGCGTGCGGATTACCCAGCGAGGCTTTGGCCGAGACAGACGCTATCCCATTACCTGGGCTTGGCGCCAGTAGTCCCGCTCGGGCGTTAGGCTAGCCCTTGGGTCGGTAGTTAAACTGGGGAGGTTTCGGCGGGAAAAACAGGCCGAAAGTCATCTTGTTAATGACCGATCGGTGTAGGCCGTCGAGGTCATAAACACTTTTGAATTCGCCGTTTTCATCCAGATTGGGGTGCGCTGGGTGATTCTCGCGCAGCACGGCGATTGAATCCAACGCGAGGTCCTCGAGACCGAGTAGCAAATAGGCCTGAGCCATGATGGCGAGGCCATCGGCGACCGAAGGCGTTTGTTGCATATGCTCGACGACATAGCGACCTCTGTTAAGGGCGGCCATGTAGGCGCCTCTTCGGAAGTAGTAATTGGCAACATGAACTTCGTGACGAGCGATCATGTTTCTCATGTGAACCATCCGCGCGCGCGCGTCAGCCGCGTAGGCGCTGTCTGGATAACGTGCAAGCAGCTGCGCGAATTCTGCGAAGGCTTGTTTGATGTGGGAAATATCCCGCTTGGTGTCGTCGGTGGGCACGAACTTGGCTAAAAAATCCCCCTCCATGTCGTAGGAGGCGAGACCCTTCATGTAGTAAGCGTAGTCGACGTTCGGGTGCTGTGGATGTAGGCGTATAAAGCGATCAGCGGCTTCGATCGCGGCCTCGAACTCGTATGCACCATAGTGGGCGTAAACCAGTTCCAACTGCGCTTGCTCCGCGTAGCGGCCAAAGGGGTAGCGACTTTCGAGCAGTTGGAGCGTTCGGATCGCCATGTCAAAATTTTTGTTTTCCAGGTGCTTCTGCGCATCGAAGTAAATTTGCTGCTCCCCCGAGTCGGCAATTTCGATATCGTCGCCACCAAACCACGAGCAGGCTGATACCATGCTCAGTAGCATGGCGATCCCAATAAGCCTGATAGACTTGGGCAAATAAAAGCTGGCAACAGACGAAAAAGACAAGAGCAAGGTTCTCATGCGAAGGTGGAAGGCGGGATTGTAACGCGAAGCGACCTTCAGCTAACAGCCTTACGGGGCGTTGATTAGGGCAAAGTTTAGTGGGCGAATTACCTGAAACCCTCGCGTTTGATGCCGACGTTCCCGCGGAGATGCACGGAATTCGGCTGGATCAGGCCGCTGTGCAGCTATTCTCTGACTACTCCCGGTCGAAACTGCAGGAGTGGATTCTCGATGGCAGCCTCACCGTCGATGGTGAAACCCGGCGACCGAAGGACAAAGTGAGCGTGGGCCAGCAATTGACCATTCGTGCACAACGCCTGCCGGAGGTCAGTTGGTCGGGGGAAGATCGCCCGCTCGATATCCTTTTTGAGGATGAACATGTCATCGTTGTGAATAAACCGGCAGGGCTGGTGGTGCACCCGGCGGCGGGTCATGCGGCTGGCACCTTGGTGAATGCCTTGATTGGCTATGCGCCGGAACTCGAGGCACTGCCGCGGGGCGGTATTGTGCATCGTTTGGACAAAGAGACCTCCGGGATCATGTGTGTAGCTC
>CBFHQV010000062.1:0-12889 GCA_965658055.1 Luminiphilus sp.
AGCGTGCGTGGGCGCATGCCCCCCTTCGAACAACAATCGCATGGGATCACCTTCGTATCCCATGGGTGGCTGCACCGTCACCAACACGTTGCCAAATTCCACGCCCAGGATGAATAGTGAGCGGCCGTCTGTGAGTTGTTTTCCCGGCGCGGGGCCCCACTGCGCCTCGATCTCTGAGAGCCATGTTTCTGCCCTGACGTGATCGTCGACATTGATCGTGGCACAAACATTGGCGTCGGTGCCGTAACGCACTGCGTTGCCGGTCAGAAGCCGTTGCCTCAGATCTTCGGGGTCTTCGGGCATTACAACCCCATAACCCTCCGCTTTGAGCGCCTTCATGGTATTAAACAGTGATTCGAAAACGGCTAGGTGAGCAGCCGTCCCGGTGCTCCCTGAATTGGGGGGGAAGTTAAAAAGCACCATGGCCACTTTTCGCTCTTTGGGCGGAGTGCGCCGCAAGCTGACAAGCTTGGATACCCGGTTGGCAAGCATCTCAATACGCTCTTTGTGGGGAACCATAGCGCTAGTGCTATCGGTGGAGCGCTCTTCTCGCCCACCAAACACCATCGGGCCCGTCGCACCATCTAACTCGGGAATCGAAACCATCATGGTAGCTTCAATCGGCATAAGGCCGAGAGCAGAGTCTGCCCAGGTTTCCAAACTCTGAAATTCAAGTGCCTGAACCGCGAGATAAGGCACATCCAGAGACTTCAGGAGATCTTGCGCGGCATCGGTATCGTTATAGGCGGGACCTCCCACCAAAGAGAAGCCGGTCAGTGAGACAACCGCATCGACAATGGGCGTCTCTCCCTCCATGAAAAAGCGCTGCACCGCCGGCCTCGCGTCCAAGCCGGCGGCAAACGCCGGTATGACACGCAAGCCCCGAGATTCAAGCGCCTGAATGACACCATCGTAATGCCGGCTGTTACCTGCAAGCGCATAAGAACGCATCAGCAAAATACCCACCACACCCGTTGGCTTGTTCCCAGAAGCCAGCTTTTCCAGCGCGCGAATGTCCTCGGAAATACCTGCCTTTAGGTTTGGGTGGTACAGCCCAACCTCAGGATATTCGACCGGCGGCTCGGGTTCCGGCAATCGACGCAAACTACTTCTCGGGCCCGCGGCATAACGCTGAATGAGTAATTGCATCATGCTTCCCAGATTCTTTTCAGACCCGGCAAGCCAATACTGAAGCGTCAAAAAATAGACCCGAAGATCCTGAGCCGTCCCCGGGATAAAACGCAGAATACGGGGAAGTCGTCGCAATACAGAAAGCTGTTGAGCTCCAGCACTTTGGGGTTTACCGCTTTTGCCTCTAAGCCGCTTAAGCAATGCCATAGCGCCGCTTTGTTCGCCGTCCATACTAAAGCGGCCCATGCGCGTAAGCTTCATCACCTCGCTTGCACACATACAACAAATCATCGCGTCGCAATCATCTCGTCGCGCCTGCAATGACTCGACAACAGCCGCAATGTGCGGCTCCATGAACAACATGGTGGCGATAATGATATCGCCCTCCTTAATGGCCTCCCGACACGCCTGCAATTTGTCGGGCCGGGCATCCCAATCGGCGGCGGCATGAACCGAAAGGGCCAATCCAGGAATAGTTTTGCGCAAAGACGCGCGAGCGGACTCGAGGGCCGCACTGACGTGGTTGTCCAGCGTGATCAACACCACACGAACGGATGTCGCTTGCCCCGTCTTATCGGCTGTAGTGCGCTTTTGCTTCATACAACGTCTCGATGTCGATCGCAGTCAACCCGCGATCCAGGGCGTATTGCTCGGTGTTGCGCTTTGCCTTACCTCTGACGAAAAAGGGGATTTTTTTCAACTCTTTCTCCGCACCTGCCTCCCACAGCAAACTGCTCTGGTTACCTTGTGCAACGTCACCGGCATCAACCTCTTTTAGGGTGCCGTCACCGTGGGCCAGATGTGACGGGACGGCGTTATCATTAAATTCAAAGTCATCGCGGAACATGTGCAATAAATGCTCTTCAAGCCCCATAATTAAGGGGTGCACCCAGGTATCGAAAAGCACGTTTGCGCCCTCAAAGCCCATTTGGGGCGAGTAGCGCGCCGGGTAGTCTTGGACGTGCGCGGGGGTAGAAATAACCGCGCACCCGATACCCAAGCGCTTCGCAATGTGGCGCTCCATTTGCGTTCCAAGCACAAGCTCAGGCCTGAGCTCGCTAATGGCCTGCTCAACGGCAAGATGGCTGTCGCTGATCAACGCTTCAACACCAAGTTCTGCCGCTACAGCACGGACTTCCCTCGCCATCTCTCTGGAGTAGGTACCGAGGCCCACTACGTCAAACCCCATTTCTCGCTGGGCCACGCGCGCCATCGCCACGACGTGACTACCATCACCATAAACGTACACGCGCTTGCCGGTGAGGTAAGTCGAATCGACAGACCGGCTGTACCAGGGCAATCGGCATTGGGAAACGCGATCTATATCAATCGGATAATCGAGTACATCCGCCAATTCCTTTAGAAAATCTCGGGTGGCGCCATAGCCTAGCGGTACGGTCTTGATCGTCTTCTGCTTGAAGGTACGCTCCAGCCAGCCACAGGTGGTCAGCGCGATTTCGGGATGCAAACACACATTGGCATCGGCCTCTGGGATCCTGAAGAGATCGTCGATACCTGCGCCTAGGGGCGCAACGACGTTTACGTCAATGCCAACCGACTCCAGTAGCTGGGTTATCTCTCGCACGTCGTCGCGACAGCGAAAACCCAGCTTGGTGGGCCCTAACAAATTGACCCGCGGGGGACGCGACCCCCGCTCTTGACTCCCGGCCTGCAGGCTCGTGTTTGGATGATTGCTTAGCAAAGCCCGTACTAAGTGATAAAAGGTTTCACTGGCACCCCAGTTCTCTTTGCGGGAGTAAGCCGCCATTTCCAAGGGAACTACAGGAACTGGAAGACCCGCTGTTTGGGCTAGGGTACCCGGCTGGTCCTGAATCAGTTCAGCGGTGCAGGAGTCAGCAACCAAAATCAGTTTGGGTTGATGATGCTCGTAGGCCGCCTGAAGAGTGTTCAAGAACTTCTCTGCCGTGCTGGCGCCAAGATCTCGTGCCTGAAAAGTGGTGTAGGTTACCGGCGGGCGCTTGCCATCCCGTTCGATCATGGTGAAAAGCAGGTCTGCGTAGGTATCACCTTGCGGAGCGTGCAATACCAGGTGTACATCACGCATCGAGGCGGCAATACGAATGGCACCCACGTGAGGGGGGCCTTCATAAGTCCACAGCGTTAACTCCATTCACCCACCTCCAGTTTGGCCTCTCGCCTTAGCGGTCGAGCAAATAGCTCCGCCAAATCAGCGACCTGCTCAAATCCCTGAATGGGTGAGAACAACAATTCGATTGACCACTTGGTGCGCAATCCTTCTGCCTCCAAGGGATTAGCAATTCCCAATCCGCAGACCGTAATGTCGGGTCTAGCGGATCGAATACGGTCGAGCGCTGGGTCGAGGTCCTGGCCTTCGATCCAGCTGACACCCGCTGGCAATAACGGAATCTCCGCCTGCATGACCGTCGCGTCAAAATACGGCGTGCCTACTTCGACCGGCGTCATGCCACACTCAAGGGCTAAAAATCGCGCCAGGGGAATTTCGAGTTGTGAATCCGGCAACATGGCAAAGCGCCGGCCGGCCAGCTCATCGCGCAGGGCACTCAGTGCCCGAGTAGCTCGCGCCCTTGGCGCTTGCAATACCTCTTCAACCCGGCCCTCAGGGATGCCAAAAGCCGCGGCGGCGGCGTAAAACCAGGCGGCCGTGCCCGCAACCCCCAAGGGGAAAGGCGCGGGAATATGATGCGCGCCCCTGCCCTGCAAGGCTCGCAGGGTCTCTCCCAAGTAGGGCTGAGCAAGTACGACCTGGGTGTTCAACCCAATTTCTGGCAACTCGGTCGAACTTTTACCCGGGAAAAACTCTACACAGTCAATCCCGAGCTGATGAAAGAGTCGCCGGAACTGATCCTCCACAATATCCGGCAAGGTACCCACCACGAGGAGGTGAGGCTGATCGCTCTCTCGCTGATTAAGCGAGGGGACCAAAGCAGTCAGGCAACTGTCCTCACCTTGTGTAAACGTTGTCTCGATGCCGCTGCCAGAAAATGAAACAAAGCGAACGCCGCCCGAATACTCGCGCGATAACCGCTGAGCGGCGTTATCAAGGTCTAGCTTGATCACCTCGGAGGGACAAGAACCAACTAAAAAAATAGTTTTCAGCTCCGGTCGACGTTCAAGGACCTGGGCCACGACTCGATCAAGCTCTTCATGGCAGTCCGCCATCCCAGCAAGATCACGATCCCCCAATATGGCTGTCCCAAATCGCGGCTCAGCAAAGATCATGACGCCAGCGGCTGACTGAATGAGGTGGGCACAGGTTCTTGAACCCACCACCAAGAAGAACGCGTCCTGAATTTTCCGGTGCATCCAAATAATGGAGGTCAATCCGCAAAAGACAGCGCGTTGGCCCCGTTCTTGTTGGGGCTGAAAGTTCCCGCTGACATCCGCGGCCGAGCTCGCCAAAACCTGTCCGGTCATGACGCGAGCCCTCCGGAAAACTCTGAGTTATCAGGCTGCGCAGTGGCAGGAGCACTTAATCGAGCAGCACGAAGCTTGATTAAAAACTGGAAGGCATTGATCACGTACGCCGTGTAGGCGGCCACCGCAATCCACATCTGCTGCTCCAAGGAACCCCAGCTGAGCGCCCAGCAGGCAACGTAGGCCGTATGCAATGCGATAACGAGCATGCTGACCACGTCTTCCCAGAAGAAGGCGGGCGCGAAAAGATAGCGACCAAAAACCACCTTTTCCCATATGGCACCCGTCACCATAATCGTGTACAGGATGGCGGTTTTGGCTAACACCGAAATGACTGCAGCCGCATGCCCCGTGCCGTTAGCCAAAAAATTGATAACAAACACTAAACTCACCGCAAAGATCAAAAACTGGAGCGGCGCCAAGACCCCCTGCACCAAGGTCCAGCGGGTCGAATCCCTGCGTTTTCTCTGGTCAGGGGTGTACAGGGCTCTCTGTGCCCCTTGCTGTCTTGCAGAATCAAGCACTGCAGGCCTCCGGCAGGTTGCCAAACCTTTTAGGTCTTATGCACGCAGGGTATCCCCCAGCTCAGCGCAGTGTCAACTTTATATTACATTAGATGCAGTCTTTTTGATTTGACGTTTTGCTGCGTAAAGGCTTGATTTGTAAAGAAGTGTCAAGATTTTTAATGGCAGAGCGAACCATTGGTGTGCAACAGTGCGTAAACCCCCCATACGTCGTGGGGAATCGACCCAATGATTTCCCTTTGATTTCGGCTCAGCTGAGGGTATTTATTCGTGCTTGGACACACTGATCCCGCCTTATTGGCATCAATGCTTGAATCCATCGCTGACCTGCAGCTGCACATCGACCCGTCTGGGGTTTGTGTCGACGTTGAGGTCACCAACCCTGAACTGGCTGATCTAATGCGTCTTAATTGGCGCGGTCTTGAATGGCATTCTCTGTGTGGCGAGGAACACAAGGAACGGGCGGCACAGGCACTTCAGCGAGCAAAGGATCGTCCGGGCGAGACAGTAAGAGTAGACCTTACGCATCGGGTTGAGGACTCAGGACTGACCCTGCCCATCAGCTATCGCCTGATTTGCACACCGTCGAAAGATCAAATTATCGCTGTCGGACGGGACCTACGGGTTGTCACCGATCTGCGGCAACAGCTACTGAACGCGCAACACGCCATGGAACAGGATTACTGGGCCCTTCGGCAAATGGAAAATCGATATCGACGCCTGTTGGAACTCACCAGCGATGCGGTGCTGGTGGTCGACGAGGCAACCGGGAGAGTCCTCGAGGCCAACTCTCAGGCGAATAATCTTCTTGCCGGCGAGGGCCAGACGGCTATCGGGAAACCCCTGCCGCTGCAATCCAGCAAGTTCCAACAACTCCTGCAAAAGGCCCGGGAATCGGGATCGGCTCAAGTAAGCCATATCGCGTTACCGGGTAACGCGGAGACCAGCGAAGTCCTGGTGAATTTCCTGAGGCAGGGAACCGAGAGTCGATTCCTCATCCGCCTGTCGACCTCAGCATCCATCGACACGAGTGATGGCGGTCTGCAGGACCTATACCACATCGCACCTGACGGTATTGTTCAGGTCGATGGTGAAGCGCGTATTTTGTCGGCCAACCCGACCTTTTTAGATTGGCTGGGGGTGAATTCTGAGGACCAAGTCCTCGGTAGAACACTAGACACTTGGATAGGGCGTTCCACCGTGGATGTATCGGTCCTATTGAGCAATCTTCGACAGGGCAAAAGCATCAAGCTTTATGCGTCAGTCCTGCGCAACGCGGTAGGAGTCACGTCAGACATTGAAATTTCTGCCGCGTCCGTCACCCGTCATGATGGCACCAAAATCATTTTCTTTATCAGAGACATCAGTCGGCGCCTGACTGCAGAACACCCCCTGACCGAGCGCTTGCCCCGCTCAATCGAGCAAATAACCGAGCGGGTGGGTCGACTGCCGCTCAAGGAACTGGTCCGAGAATCGACCGATGTCATCGAAGCGCTGTGCATCGAAGCCGCCCTCAAATTGACTCGGGATAACCGCGCCTCAGCGGCAGAGCTTCTCGGTCTCAGCCGGCAAAGCCTTTACACGAAACTCCGGCGCTATGGCATCGGCGAGAGCGATGCCAGCGACGACGCCGCCTAGGGCTGACGAGGCCCGATTTCCAAGCGACAAGAAATAGTTACGCTTATTTTGTAAATTTGGTTTGACGATTATGGGCGGACTTTCTATAGTCCCCTGATGCCGCAATCCCACGCCCTAGAGGCTCGAGCAGGACGCCCCCAAGGGGCAGCCATGATTGAGCTGCTCAAACCCATCACGTGGTTCCCGCCTATGTGGGCTTTCCTGTGCGGCGCGGTCTCCACTGGAACATCCCTATTTGACTCCCCCTGGCTACTTTTTGGGGGCGTGGTTTTGACAGGGCCCCTGGTTTGCGGTGCTAGTCAAGTTGTCAATGACTGGTTCGATCGCGAGGTGGATGCCATTAACGAACCACACCGACCGATTCCCTCCGGTAGGGTCCCCGGTCACTGGGGCCTGATTTACGCCGTTATCTGGTCGCTTCTTGCCCTCGCTTGGGGTCTGGCACTCGGCCCTTGGGTCGGCATCGCCACGCTCGCGGCCTTAATTCTTGCCTGGATTTACAGTGCTCCCCCGCTCCGGCTCAAGCAAAACGGTTGGTGGGGCAACAGCGCCGTCGGCATAAGCTATGAGGGCCTCGCCTGGGTTACCGGCGCGGCGGTTTTTCTGGGAGACGCGCTGCCAAGTCTGGCAATCTGCGTTATTGCCTTGCTTTACAGTGCAGGTGCCCACGGCATCATGACGCTGAACGATTTCAAATCCATTGCAGGCGACAGAGCGATGGGGCTGAGATCCTTGCCCGCTGCGCTGGGGCCGGAAAAAGCGGCCCGAGTAGCGTGTCTCTTCATGGCTGCGCCGCAGCTGTTGGTCATTGCCCTCCTCTTCTATTGGGGCACGCCATGGCATGCTATGGGCGTTGCTGCCCTGCTTCTGGCACAGCTGGCTGCTATGTGGCACATGCTAAAGGATCCGGCGGCGCTGGCGCCTTGGTACAACGGCACGGGGGTAACTGCCTACGTCAGCGGCATGATGGTCTCGGCATTTGCGCTCGCACAGGTGGCAGGATGAACCCCCAGCAGGGCATAGGTTGGTGGGGTATTGCTCGGCTCGGGCTCGTGCAAACCATGCTGGGCGCAATCATTGTATTGACCACCTCAACACTGAACCGAATTATGGTCGTGGAACTTGCACTGCCGGCCATGCTGCCGGGCTTCTTGGTCGCTGTGCACCACTTTGTGCAACTCGCCCGACCACGCATCGGCTACGGCTCAGACCTGGGCGGTCGCAGAACACCCTGGATTATTGGCGGCATGCTGTTGCTGGCCTTCAGTGGTTTCCTCGCTGCCGCTGGCACCGTCGTTATGGGTCACTCGATAGTCATTGGGTCCGTGGTGGCATTCATTGGATTCTTTGGTATTGGCCTGGGCTCGGGAGCAACCGGGACCTCGTTACTTGTCCTACTTGCAAAAGAGGTAGAACCCGCCCGCAAACCAGCAGCAGCCACGCTGGTCTGGTTTATGATGATCGCCGGGTTTGCCATCACCGCAACCGTAGCGGGCAAATTCCTCGACCCCTACTCGCCAAGCCGGCTGCTGCAGGTGACGGGCGTTGTTTCTCTGCTCGCTTTTTGTTTCGCCCTGCTTGCCGTACGGGGTGTCGAGCGGCGGTCTGGGTCTGAATCTGACGCTACAGAAGGCAGTCTCGATTCATCTCAGCCAGCAGAGCCATTTCGGCAGGCGTTATCCACGATTTGGCAGGAGAAGCAGGCGAGAACATTTACCCTCTTTGTCTTTGTATCCATGCTCGCCTACAGCTTTCAAGATCTTATTCTTGAACCTTTTGCCGGGCTGGTTTTTGGCATGACACCCGGGGAATCAACCCAATTGGCCGGGACCCAGCATGGCGGAGTCTTGTTGGGCATGCTCGCGGTAGCAGCAAGCGGTTCTCTCGTGAGAAGCAACAGCCGGCATCTGTTACGTATCTGGACGGTGGGGGGCTGCCTTGCCTCCGCGGCGGCCCTGTCAGCACTTGCCAGCGGCGGCTTGCGCGCCGACACCTGGCATCTGTCGGCGAATGTTTTTGCCCTCGGCTTTTGTAACGGCGCCTTCGCAGTGGCGGCCATTGCGTCGATGATGACCCTCGCGAGTGAGGGCCAAGCGGGCAGAGAGGGATTGCGCATGGGTCTGTGGGGCGCCGCGCAGGCGATTGCGTTTGCGCTAGGCGGATTTTTGGGCACTGTCGCTGTGGATGTCTGCCGCCAGTTTGTCTCAGAGTCTTCCCATGCCTACGGACTGGTTTTTTCTTTCGAGGCAATCCTGTTCGTAATGGCCGCCTGGCTGGGTCTGGGCGTGCGGGTCTCTAAAACACCGGTAGCAACGAGCAGCCCCTCCTTTGGCGAGGTGGCGGTGCATGAAATTATGGCTGGGCGCCAATAGCGTGGGGGATAGACCATGAAACAAACCAACTTTGATGTCGTTGTGGTAGGGGGAGGTCCCGCGGGGGCAACGGCTGCCACGGAGCTGGCCAAAGCCAATTACAAGGTCCTGCTGCTAGAACGGGCTTTTCGGATCAAGCCATGCGGGGGGGCGATTCCGCCATGCTTGCTCGCTGAGTTTGACATCCCGGAATCGCTGCTTGTCGCGAGGATCCGCTCGGCAAGGATGATTTCGCCCTCGAATAAATCCGTTGATATGCCTGTGGGGGATACCTTCGTGGGCATGGTAGACCGTGATGTTTTTGATCCATGGCTACGGGACCGCGCTGTTGAACACGGTGCAGAATTGCGCATCGGCGCGTTCAAGTCGCTTCACTATGACTCGACGGGAGTCATCCACCTTGACTATCAATCTAAAGAAGGCGAGTTACGAGATGTGTCTGTCACCACTCGTGCAGTTCTGGGTGCCGATGGTGCGCGCTCTGCAGTCGCTCGACAAACGGTACCCTGCAGCGCCGATTTAAAGTGGGTTCTCGCCTACCACGAGATCGTTGAAGCGCCCGAGCAGCACAATGATCACTACGACGGAGACCGCTGCGACGTGTGGTATCAGGGCAACCTTTCTCCCGACTTTTACGCCTGGGTATTTCCCCACGGGAAACATGCAAGCATCGGTGTCGGCAGTGAAGCAGACGGTTTCAGCGCTCGCCATGCTGTGGCCGCATTGCGTGAAAAAACCGGTTTGGATACTCGACAAACGGTTCGTAGAGAGGGCGCTCCCATACCGATGAAACCCCTAAAGCGCTGGGAAGACGGTAAGAGCGTGTTACTGACCGGCGACGCCGCGGGCGTCGTTGCTCCCGCTTCAGGCGAAGGCATTTACTACGCGATGCTCACGGGAAAGTTATGTGCTCACGCCATGGCCGCCTATTTGCAGACCGCTGATTCAAAGCAATTGGCTCAGGCACGCAAAGCCTTCATGCGCCTTCACGGTAAAACCTTTTGGGTACTCGGCCTGTTACAGCGGTTTTGGTACAGCTCGGACAAGCGCCGAGAAAAATTTGTTGCCATGTGTAATGACAAAGACGTTCAGGAGCTCACTTGGCAAGGGTATACCCAGAAAAAACTGGTACGCCGCCGAAAGGCCGCTCACCTTCGCGTTTTTCTAAAGGATCTGGGACAGCTTCTGGGGCTTGCACGCGCCTAGCGAGTTCGGGCTGCCATCATGGAATCACTGGTCACCTCGGGCGCGCTGCTCGACCTAGTACTGCTGGTTGTTGCCGTAGAGGTGATAGCGCTGGCACTGCTTGGCAACCGATTTCCTCGCCTGCCGCCGTTAACTCATTTGCTACCCAACATTGTCGCCGGCGCGGCACTCATGGTCTGTCTGCGGCTCTCACTGACAGAAGCGGATTGGCGCTGGACTCCCCTACTTCTCACAGCGGCTCTCGCCGCTCACTTAACTGACCTATGGGTTCGAGCGCGCAGCGCTGCTGGCAAAAACTAAATTACCACGCAGGGGCGGCGAGAACCTCCTCCGGTAACTCGTTCTTTGTCACGGGCAAAAAGAACAGTCGGGCAAAGGTAGCGCCACTGGCCATCGTCAAGCCGACCCGCTTCAACATGTTCAGGAAACCACCCTGTTGCCGCAGAGACTCTGATCGATTGCTGAGGCGCAGCATTCGCTCTAGGCCGGCCTTGAAGCGCGGATCATCGGTATTCAACGTTAATGGGAAGACCTGTTTGGAGATTTCCGTCGTGATATCGAAGACACGATAGTCGAACTCGGTGATATCCATGCCAAAAGCTTCGTACAATTTTGGGCGTGAATGGTCACGAATATACATCGTTGAGTAAACGGCCAGCAGGAAGAAACGAATCCAAAGCTTGTTATAACCGCGCAATAGCTTCGGTTCAGAGCGCATCAGAAGGGCAAAAGCTTCGCCATGAGCATACTCGTCGTTACACCAGCGTTCAAACCAGCTGAAAATTGGGTGGAATTGGTTTTGAGGATTCTTCTGTAAATGACGATAAATCGTAATGTAGCGCGCATAACCGATTTTCTCAGAAAGATAGGTGGCGTAATAAATAAATTTAGGGGAGAAGTAGTGATACTCCTTTTCATTCTTTAACACGCTGAGATCTACCGCGACACCCAGCTGCTTGAGAGCGCGATTAATAAACCCGGCATGGCGTGACTCATCGCGTGCCATATAACGCATCAGCGTGGAAACATCCGCGTTATCCACATTTTTCTCGATTTCTTGATAGAGCACACAGCCAGAATACTCTGCGGTAATCGAGCTCACGAGGAGGTCTAGAAAATCACTTTTGAGCGCCGGATCAACATCGAGCGAGGCAGGATCAAAATCGTAGGTTTGCTTAAAGTGGGCCCTATTTTTGTCCGCCGCGAAAGCCGCCATCATGGCGTCCCATTCGTCGCGTACGGATGAAATATCAACCTTGTTCAACGCTTTATAGTTGGTTTTATAAAAACGTGGAGCCAGTAGTCGATTTTCAAGCGCCTGCTGAGTGGAATCGTTCATCGTCGCCGCTGCGTGTGTCATTCCCAAACTCCTTGTCGTTATCGCGGGTCGCGAATCCGGCCTTGGCAGATTGCCGACGCCCCTTCTCAGAGGTCAATACCCTCGGCTAACGTAAATATTTATGTACACTAGTATTGTCTAGCCTATTTTACTTAAGTACTCTGCACAAGGGGGAATGTGGTGCTCTTGGGCCGTTTAGTCGCTGGATTTCATCAGCGCTGTCCAGCAAGTGCCAAAACGAGCCACAACCGAGGCATAGCCCTATGACCACAACCAAGCAACAGGAATTTGCCGATTCGCCCGATGAATTGGTGCATCTCGCTTACGTCAGCACGCAGACGGGCGACATGAGCGCGCGAGAATTGCTCGAACTGCTAACAACCGCGCGGAAGGTCAACACTGAACGACACATTACGGGCCTCCTACTCCACAAAAATAGAAGCTACTTTCAGGTGCTCGAGGGCACACGCGCTGAGGTTGACCGGACCTTTGCTGCCATCGAACAAGACGGGAGGCATCACGGCGTCGAGGTGCTCTTTGACGAGTCCCTCGACGAGCGGGAATTCGAAGATTGGCGGATGGGATTTATGGATCTCGATGGGGTTGATGCCTCGTTGCTCGCGGGCTATTCAGCTTTTTTTGACAAGAATGAGGAGCCCCGTGCGTTCCTGAAAGCGCTTAGCCGTGGTCAGCGCCTTGCATTACTTTTCAAGGACCTCGGCTGACGGCGACACTGAAGGGCGGCCGAACTTTGGTCGCCACACACCGAGTACGACATTCACGACAGCAACCCCTACCAGAACGATAATTGACGCCCTCGCCGACCCGTATACTCCGCTGAGTAGCGTGAGGTCGCTCCCCAGTGCCACTGCTTCCCGCGTGACCGCCGCGGCTCTTTGGACAGGCCCCTGCACAGTCACCAATCCCCCTTCGAACATCAAAATCCCGGTAGCAAGCTTGAACCAAGCCCAGCCGGCGCTATGAAAGGCGGGATTTGCACCAATAGCGAGTAAGCCTGACACCAAGGTCACACCCAGCGACGGCAGCAAAATGACCCGCGCAATACTGTCCGCGATGTCGGTGGAACGCAGAAAACCTCGCGGGTCGTTCTCCGGCACTGGCAGCGAAAAAAGAATGATCAGCAAACTCAGCATCGCCCCCAGCAAACCGATGGCACCCAGGGTATGTGCAACCTTATAGAACTTTCGCACAGAGCATCTCCATTATTTGGGCCGATTAATCACCCATTAATTGGCGCACCA
>CBFHQV010000063.1:0-12663 GCA_965658055.1 Luminiphilus sp.
GTCAGGGCGCAGTGCTTTCGGGTATCATCGACACATTCCAATCAACGATGACAGGACTCTCCGCGTGAAGAAATACGCCGCGTATGCCATTGGTGCCGCCCTGGTGGACACCGAGATTCAAGTAAGCGATACCGAGCTCGGTGACATGAAGGTTGAAAAGGGCATGATGACCCTGGTCGATGAGGCGCGGCAGGCAGAATTACTCAGCCACCTGGAAGGTCATTTGATCCGCGCAAGCCACGCCTCGGGGGGCAGTGCCGGCAACAGCATGATCGCCACTGCACTCTTTGGCGCCCCCACTTTTATGAGCTGCAAAGTCGCCGAAGACGCCGACGGGGATATTTATCTCGCTGATCTGGAAGCCTCGGGCGTGGCCCATTGCCTCGCGGATAATCGTGGCGCCGGCACCACGGGCAAATGCCTGGTGCTCATAACGCCCGACGCCGAGCGCAGTATGAACACATTTCTCGGCGTCTCCGAGACCCTGTCGGTCAACGAGGTCGATGACCACGCCATCGTGGATTCCGACTGGGTGTACCTGGAAGGGTACCTGGTGAGCTCGCCAACCGGTCTCGCCGCCGCCCTGCACACCCGCGCAGTCGCGGAGGCAAACGGCGTTAAGACTTCGGTCAGCTTCTCCGACCCGGGCATGGTCCAGTTTTTCAGGGATAACATGAAGCAGCTGGTCGGTGAACAGGTTGATTTGGTGTTCTGTAACGAAGCCGAGGCGCTGGAGTGGGCGGAGGCCGACAATCTGGCCGATGCCGCAGAAATCATCAAACAGGTGGCGCGCAGCTTTGTCATTACCCGCGGGGCCGATGGCGTTATCGCCTTTGATGGTGAAACCACCGTCGAGGTGCCAGCGCATAAAGTCGACGCGGTTAACACCAACGGCGCTGGCGATATGTTCGCAGGCGCCTTTCTGTATGGGCTCGCGCGCGGTGAAAATTATGAACGCGCGGCCCAATTTGCGGTACGCGCTGCCGGTGAAGTAGTAAAATACTTCGGTCCCCGTTTGAAGCCCGAGGAATACCGGGCGCTTCGGCATTCATTTTTTGGTGACTAACCCGCTGCCACCATAACAACAGGTAATCGATGATGAGCTCCGAACACGAGATAAAACCCACCGTCAAAACAGATCCGTTGTACCAAATGTTGCGCCATGAAGACGTTGATGCCTTCAACGAAAATCGCGACAGCATGGATACCAGTCACCTCAGAAGCGGAGACTATCGGGGACGGGATCTGCGCAAGATGAACGCGCGCGGCCTCAACTTTGCTGATGCCTATTTTCGTAACGCCGATCTATCGGGCATCGACTTCAGGGAAACCAACCTCGAAGGGGCCAGCTTGATGGATGCCAAGGTCTCCGGCGTCTATTTCCCCGCCGAGTTGAGCCCGGAAGAAATACGACTGTCTCTCGATCACGGCACGCGGCTTCGGTATCGCACCAGCGACTAACGACCATGGTCTTTCGCAACCGGTCTCGATGCTTGCCTTCTTTGGTGTTCACCCTGCTGGTGTTTGCCGGCGGATTGGGCAATGCCCTGACGACCGCACAGGGTCAAGGACTCAGCTCGCTGGTGCAGGAAGCCAATGCGTTTCTACCCGTCGAAGAGGCCTACCATCTTGAGGTCGAACAAATCGATGCCACCGAAATCCGGCTCTACTGGCAAATTGAACAGGCGTACTACCTCTATCAGCACCGGTTCAAGGTTGCGTTAGCCGATGAGCAGGGTGCGATCGCCACCGAGCTGAGCTATTCGCCGGCGCTGGCAAAAACAGACGAATTCTTTGGCGACGTTGAGGTCTACTACGACTATGCGGATTTACGCCTCACTACCGAGCGTTCTTTCGGGGTAGCGCGGCTTGCCGTAACCTCCCAAGGCTGTGCCGACGCCGGTCTTTGCTACCCGCCACACACCGAGATCTTCAGCCTCGATGGAACAACGGGCGTCGTGAGCCGCGGCGAGCCCGATCTATCTGGCGACGCGACTGCTGCCTTGGCCGCCGATAAATCCGAACCAAGTGCTGACCCGATAGCCAGCATGTCCTTCGCCAGCGCACTGTTATTCGCCTTTTTAGGCGGCCTCATTTTGAACGCGATGCCCTGCGTGTTCCCTATTCTGTCACTCAAAGTCTTGAGCTTTGCGACCGGCGATCCTGCCTCACATCACCGTCACGCGTGGTGGTACCTGACGGGGGTTGTCGCGAGCTTCGTCGCCAGCGCGATAGCGCTCATCAGCCTGCAGTCACTGGGGCAGTTCATTGGCTGGGGTTTCCAACTGCAATCTACCGGTTTTGTCATTGCGCTCGCCTATTTGTTTACCGCTATGGGTTTAGGGTTATCCGGTGTCGTACAGCTTGGCTCCGGTTTCATGAATCTGGGCAACGCACTCACCGGCGGGCAGGGGTATCGCAGTAGCTTCTTCACCGGCGTGTTAGCCGTGGTGGTCGCGAGTCCGTGTACCGCGCCTTTTATGGGCAGCGCACTGGGCTTCGCGCTAACCCAGCCAGCTGGCACCGCCCTGTTCGTTTTCGTCGCGCTGGGGCTGGGCATGGCCGCGCCCATGGTGCTACTCAGTTACAGCCGGGCGGCGCGCCAGCTGCTGCCCAAACCGGGGCCTTGGATGGAGACCCTGAAAGAAGTCCTCGCTTTTCCCCTCTATGCCACGGCGGTTTGGCTGCTCTGGGTTGCGGGCAATCAAAGCGGCGTAGACACCATGGCCGCGGCTCTGGGTGGTCTAGTGCTACTGGCGCTGGGACTGTGGTTGTATCGCGGCTCATGGCGTCGAAAAAGCCTCGCACTTGTGAGCCTGGTGCTGGCTATTCTCTTGGGGACGGTGCGAGGAGAGGGCTCTGCCGGGGACGCCAGCCTTCGCGAAGGTACCGTCGCCTGGTCACCCACCGCCTTGGAACAACTTCGCAATGACGGTATTCCGGTATTTGTGGACGTCACGGCGGATTGGTGTATTACGTGTAAGGCCAACGAACAAGCCGTTTTGTTCACCGACTCCATGACCGCGCTGTTCAAAGATCATGGCGTGGTCTACATGATTGCCGACTGGACCGATTACGATGACGCGATTGGTGCCTTAGTGAGAAGCCATCGCCGCAACGGGATTCCGCTCTACGTCATGTACCCGGCGACTGGCGAGGGAGAGCCGTTTATTCTGCCCCAGCTACTGACCACAGCCGTGATGACGGAAGCTCTCGAGAAAGTCAGTACCGCGTCGCGTGGCTAGCCCGCAGCAGACGCCGAACACAGTCATTAACTATTCAGAAGGACTTATTCCATGCAACCTAGCCGACTTGCCACCCACCCGCACCTGATCCTGGCGACGCTGGTTCTCCTTGGCGGCAACGCGCTGCCCGCCACAGCAGAATTAGCGTTACAGGATTTTTGGATCCGGGCCATGCCGCCGGGTCAATCCATGACCGCGGCCTACGGGAAAATCACGAATACCGGGGACTCCCCGGAAGATATTAGCGGCGCGAGTCTCCCCTTCGCGCAACGCATCGAGTTTCATGAGTCGGTGGAGCGCGATGGCGCCATGCAAATGCAGCCGCTCGCCGACCTCAATCTGGCCCCCGGCCAAACGCTTACGCTGATGCCCGGTGGCGCGCATATGATGGTGATGGGTGTGGCCGACATGCCCAAAGAGGGCGAACGCTTCGACTTGTGTGTAGACTCAACCGCAGGACAACAGTGCACCAGCGCGCCCGTCATGAAGCAGGGACCGATGCCTGACCACAGTCATCACGCGCACTGAGCAAGCAAGGAGCGCTTAATCGTGACTTTCGAGGACAACCCAACCCAAGACAAAAAAAGCGCGGGAATAGCGGGACGTTTTATGCAGCAGCTCAAGGACACCCTGCTGCTATCGGGCATTGGTGAAAATGGTTTTCCGACCAAAACGGTGTTGGGCACCCTGGGGGCGCTGGCCCTTGTTATCAGCGGCGTTGGCATGTGGTGGAGCGTGGCGCCCGATCCTTTTGATGTCAGATTGCAGGCGGAGACGCAATCCGCACGAAAAAGCCAGCCCGTTGTCAAAGGAACCACGACCACAGCCGCCCTGATTGGTGTTATCGATACCTTGCTTTCAAAACCCGGCGGTTACCTGCACAACGATTTGTTTCCACCCGGGGTTTTTCTCGACAACATGCCCAACTGGGAATACGGCGCCCTAATCCAGTCCCGGGACCTGGCAAGGGCCCTGCGCGAGGTATTGAGCCGATCGCAGTCCCAGTCCAAAGAGGACGTTGATCTCACCCTGGCTGAACCCCGCATCAACTTTCAATCCAACAGTTGGGTGCTGCCCTCCTCCGAGCGCGAATATAAGGCGGCGCTTCGCTATCTGAAGGCTTACCTCGATCGGCTACCCCTGAAAACCGAGACCGGCGCCCAGTTTTACGCTCGCGCGGATAACTTGAGCTACTGGCTCAGCATGATTGAGAAGCGCTTGGGCAGTCTGTCCCAGCGCCTGTCGGCAAGCGTCGGTCAGCGGCGCATTAACACGGATCTCGCGGGAGACCCAGCCGCCTTGGCATCAACAGAAGATGCACTGGAAATTAATGTTCAAACGCCTTGGCGAGAGATCGACGACGTGTTCTATGAGAGTCGCGGCGCGGCCTGGGCGCTCATTCACTTTCTAAAAGCCGCTGAGGTGGATTTTGCCGAAGTGCTCGACAAGAAAAACGCGCGCATCAGCCTGCAGCAAATCATTCGGGAACTCGAGGCAACGCAACACACGCTGTGGAGCCCCATTATTCTCAATGGCTCGGGGTTTGGCTTGTGGGCTAACCACTCGCTGGTCATGGCCAACTACATCTCCCGTGCCAACGCAGCGCTCATTGACCTTCGGGAGCTGCTTGCTCAGGGCTGATTTTTGATTCCCTTCGGTTTAAAACCGGGGGGGTTGCGAGTCAAATCAACGAGCTTCCTAGAACTGGTCCTCCGGTAACAGCCGCCAATAAACTCCGGCATCGGTAGCACTCATTGTTACCGTCGGGCGCTCGTGGGCGCCCTTGCCGTCATTCAATAATAGCCCCAGATCCTGCTGCGCGCGCGGCGTAAGATGGTAGTTGTGCTTGTCATACCAAGGGGCCACCGTCGTGGCATCGATGGTCTCGATGCCCGCAATGATTACGTCCGGATTGGCTGCTCCAAGCCGCGGGCTTTGGTTGTAAACCCGCGACGTTAACAGCGGAATATCCCGCTCTGCTGTGTACAGGGTCGTGCGGGTCACCCGCGCGGGTAAACGGGGCAGTACCTCCAGCATAAAGGCCTCTCGATCGACGTCGGGGGCATAGAGAACAAGTTCACCAAAGGCGGGCTCTAGGGGCGTAACGCCCGTCGCTGGATAATTCAGAATCGCTGCCAGCATGGCCTGACTGCCCATGCTGTGGGCTATGAGATGCAGGGTTTTAATTTGCTCTACTTTCAATAGCGTCTGGAGCAATGACGTCAGCGCGGGTATAGAGTCGGTCAGCACCTCGGTGTCACGGCCGTAACCCACCGGATTTTCTCCCGCCGGCCAGCTGAACAATATCGGAAGCCCGGTAAAGTTGGCGCCATACACTATTTCCGCCAAATCCTCGGCTGCTTGATCAAAACGCTTCATGAAACCTGGGATGTACACCAAAGCGGTGTCGGACTGATCGAGCAAGCCGTGCTCGGCAAGGGCGGCGGCCAAGTCGACCTCATTACTGGGCGACCACGTCTTAAACGCAACCGCGGGCTCCCCCTGCTGGGCAGAGCTTGTCGGCCATTGAACGACATCTCGATCAGGCAGCGCGGGTAGAGACACCTCCGCCGCGCCGCTCGAGACCACACCTGGGTCGGAACCAAATCCTTCCCGCCCCGAAGATACAGGCTCGAGCTGCCGGTTGGTCACATAAAAAATGGGTACAAGAGCCTCAAGACCCTCGAGAGAGGCCATCGCGTGGTGTGTGTTCGGATCGGCCTCGGGGCTGATAGCTGCATTGGTGTCCGAGTTGATTGGCGTGTTGATTGACGTGTTGACTGCCGGGTTGGTCGTGGTATCGCTGACAACCACCTCTTCTGCCGAGCAGCCCAATAGCGCGCCGCACAGCAACAGACTGCTTCCCAAGGCGCGGTTTGGTGCAAGTCGACATAACCCTTTCATCTTTCCAGTCTACCGACTGCCGGGCGCCAGATGTAGAGGCTGTTTAGGGTGCAGAGCGCCCCGTGAGAATTGCCCAGCCCTCTTTTTCACAGGCAACACAAAGGGTTACTTCCGGCGCGTACTCGGCCACAAGAGCTGCAGCTTGGTCCGCGAGTAAACCCGCCAGAATTAACTGACCTCCGGGCTTAAGCAGGGACTTCAATTGAGGCGCCAGCGCATGCAGTGGCCCCGCCAGAATATTGGCAACGACAATATCCGCCGACTGGTTAAGCGAAGCCCAATCGACCTCGTCTGGAAGCGCAACCCCGAACTGAGAGGCACCAATGTGATTGCGTTCGGCGTTCTGTCGGCTCGCGATGATGGCCTGCGGATCGTTGTCCACGCCCCAGGCGTGACCCGCCCCCAGCTTCAGCGCCGCGATCGCCAAGATGCCGGTACCACAACCAAAGTCGATCACCCGCATCCCGGGCCTGACCTGCTTATCCAACTCGCCCAGACATAACGCGGTCGTGGGATGGGTACCGGTGCCGAAGGCGAGTCCAGGATCCAAAATAATATTCACCGCATCGGGCTCGGGGGGCTCTTGCCAGCTCGGGCAAATCCACAGGCGCTCGCCCATTTTCATAGGATGGAAGTTATCCATCCACGCACGCTCCCAATCTTGGTCCGGGACATGTGCGGGAGCTGAGGCGGGAGCCTCAATCAGATCAGCGGGTACCCCGTGAATCACAGGCTGTAAGTTGACGCCCTCATCAAATAAGGCGACGACTTTGACCTGCTGCCACAAGGGTGTCTCGCCGGGGCCCGGCTCGAGTAAGGGCTCATCGGCATTGTCTTCGAGGGTGACAGCCACCGCCCCTTGGGCAAACAACCAGTCCTCCAAGGCCTCGACATGGGGCTGACTCGTCTCGAAGGTCAGCTCCTGCCAACCGGGGTGGCTCAACGCTCGTGTTCCAGCTTACTCTCGAGGTAGTGGATGCTGACACCACCGGCCATGAATGAGGTATCCACGACCAACTCGCGATGCAAGGCGGCGTTGGTGCGAATACCTTCGACAATAAGCTCATCCAGCGCCTGACGCATCTTGGCAAGCGCAACATCGCGGGTATCCCCGTGGGTAATCAGCTTGCCAATCAAACTGTCGTAATGGGGTGGGACCGTGTAACCGTTGTACACGTGGGAGTCGACCCGCACACCCGGACCGCCCGGCGCATGAAACGTGTTGATCCTGCCCGGGGATGGCAGAAAGTTTCTTGGATCCTCGGCGTTGATGCGGCACTCGAGGGCGTGCCCATGAAACCGGATATCCTCTTGACGGAAGGAGAGCTTCTCGCCGGAGGCAATCAGAAGCTGCTCGCGCACAATATCCACCCCCGTAATCATCTCCGTCACCGGATGTTCCACCTGCACTCGCGTGTTCATTTCAATGAAGTAGAAGCCGCCGTCTTCGTAGAGGAACTCGAAGGTACCGGCGCCCCGGTAACCCATATCGATGCAGGCTTTCACGCAGGCCTCACCAATTTCATGGCGCAGGCTGTCGGGAATACCCGGTGCCGGCGCTTCTTCGATGACCTTTTGATGGCGTCGCTGCAAGGAGCAATCGCGATCACCCAGATGCACCGCATTGCCCTGCCCGTCGGCCAACACTTGAACCTCGACGTGACGGGGTCGCTGGAGAAACTTTTCCATGTAGACGACGGGTGAGCCAAACGCCGCTTGCGCTTCCGATTGCGTCACCTTGATGGAGCTGAGAAGTACCTCTTCGTTATGCACAACGCGCATCCCGCGACCACCACCGCCGGCTGCGGCTTTCACAATGACGGGAAAACCAATGTCCCGCGCGATCTTGATAATTTCATCGGGATCATCCGGGATTGCACCCTCGGATCCGGGGACTGTCGGCACCCCGGAGCGCTTCATCTGCTGCTTCGCCGAGACCTTGTCTCCCATCAGCCGGATGGTGTCCGCTGTCGGGCCGATAAAAACAAAGCCGCTGTTCTCGACCTGCTCGGCAAAATCGGCGTTCTCCGACAAAAACCCGTAGCCGGGGTGAATCCCATCGGCATTGGTAACTTCAGCCACGCTGATAATGGCGGGGACATTGAGATAGCTTTTGGCGGAGGGCGGCGGACCAATGCAAACAGCCTGATCAGCCAGCCTAACGTGCTTCAATTCGCGATCGGCGGTGGAGTGAACCGCGACCGTTTCGATGCCCAACTCTCGACAGGCACGCAGGACGCGCAGCGCTATTTCACCCCGATTAGCGATCAGTACTCGTTCTAACATCAAACATTTCCTCGTCAGGGGGCAGCCCGTGGGCGGCCCCGAAGGGGGTTAGACGATGGTGATCAATGGCTGATCAAATTCCACCGGCTCGCCGTCTGCTACATGAATGGCGGTCACGGTACCCGCGCGATCAGCCTCGATCTGGTTCATCATTTTCATGGCCTCAACGATACACAGGACATCGCCGACCCGGACGGTCTGCCCTACCTCAACAAAGGCGGCGGCATCGGGACTGGGAGAGCGATAAAACGTGCCTACCATGGGCGAGAGCACTGCGTTATCCGTCGATACCGGCACAGGCGCCGCCGCCGGTTCGGGCGCTGCAGCCACAGCCGCGGCCGCCGGTGCAGGGGCTACGGGCGGCGCCATCGCCGGCGCCGGGGCATAATTCACCGGCGCACTCCCCGCTTTATTACGGCTGATCCGCACCGACTCTTCGCCCTCGTGGATCTCGATCTCATCGATATTCGATTCCTCGAGTAACTCAATGAGTTTTTTCACCTTTCGGATGTCCATGACTCGCTCCTCGCTCAGGTGTCAGATTGAATGGCTTTGATAGCAGCGGCGAGAGCGTAGTCATAACCCTGACTGCCCAGTCCGCAAATCACACCAAGCGCCACATCGGAAAAATAACTGTGCTGCCGAAAGGCCTCTCGAGCATGCACGTTGGATAAATGTACTTCGACAAAGGGAATTGAAACTGCCAGCAGCGCATCGCGCAGAGCAACGCTGGTATGGGTGAAGGCGGCGGGGTTGATAATAATGAATTGTGTGCCCGCGGCGTTGGCCGCCTGAATAGCGTCCACCAGGTCGTTCTCGGCATTGCTCTGAATGCAGGTCGCCGACAGACCGGAGGCCGCGGCCAACGCGGTCAATCGCGCGTTGATATCCGCGAGGGTTTCCGTGCCATAGACCTCGGGCTCCCTGTCTCCAAGGAGATTCAAGTTGGGCCCATGAAGCACTAGTATCTCGGACATCTCGTCGAGTTCCCGTATTTTAGCCGCCAAATTTCAGCAATTGCCGGATGATGAACCAAGCTCGCAGCGCTGTCTAACGGATTGCGACATATCCACAGAAATTCGCTAGTTCGTCGGCTTTTTGTCGAGTTTCAGCGCTTTTTCAACGCCAGTTCGCAGCAAAAGGCCGCTGTATGGGTTCGCACCCCACCTCGAAGACCCGGCGCTGGGTCGCCTCCCGGACGGGTTAGGTTGACTGTGAAACCCTGTTGGCAAACAGCGCTACCTGACCAAACCACACCCAAAGGTACAAAAGACTCTCCCAGTGAACAGAGTTTACCCTTGCACGCGGCTCTGGGGACCCACAACAACAATCCTTCATCACAATTCATCGTGGCAATCCATCGTGGCAATCTATCGTGACCGGCCATCGCAACAATCCATCGGGACAATTCATCGGGACAACTCATCCCGATCAGACATCGCAACAATCCATCGCGACAACTCATCCCGATCAGACATCGCAACAATCCATCGGGACAACTCATCCCGATCAGACATCGCAACAATCCATCGCGACAACTCATCCCGATCAGACATCGTGACCAGTCCACATGATCAGCCGTCCTGTCTTAGCACCCCACCGCGGCGGTCGGTCCAGGGTGATTAGACCCAGGGCGGACAGGGTGGGAGCACCAGCCAACCCGCTATCCGGCCAGGCAGGTGCCAACTTTTTTATTCCAACGCACCAAGAAGGTGCTTAATTTTTAACCAATATGACTTCATCAATTTTGCTGGCAGTAGTATGATCGGCGGCCCTTTCCCAAAGGTGTCATCCCATTGTCGCGAGCCCCGTCTTCTCAGTCGACGCTGCAGGCTTTTCCGCCGGTAAAGCGCACGCTGAACATTGGTCGGCATGTGCTGCCCAATGCCGTGGTGTTAGCACCAATGGCGGGCGTCACTGACTTGCCCATGCGGGAACTGTGCCTCGAGCTGGGTGCGGGTCTGACTGTTGGCGAAATGGTGACCTCGGATCTCTCCCTCAACGAAACCCGCAAGACGCGCCATCGCCGTCAAGTCAGCCCACTCGAGCAACCGAGATCGGTCCAGCTGGTGGGTAGCGAGCCCAGGGTACTGGCAGAAGCCGCGAAGCACTACGTGGACACGGGCGCCGACATTATCGATATCAACATGGGGTGTCCTGCGAAAAAAGTGTGCCGCAAAGCCGCGGGCTCTGCCCTACTCGCCGATGAGGCATTAGTGGGCGCCATTCTGGATGCCGTGGTGGGGGCCGTCGACGTGCCCGTCACCTTAAAGATCCGCACCGGTGTTAATCCGGATTCGAAGAATGCTGTCTCCGTTGCGCGTATTGCCGAGCAGGCCGGCGTGCAGCTGCTTACTATTCACGGCCGCACCCGCGCCGATCGCTTCAAAGGCAGCGCGGAGTACGACACCATAGCCACCGTAGTTGATGCTATTTCCATCCCCGTACTGGCAAATGGGGATATTGATTCCACCCACAAAGCCCGCCGAGTGCTGGCGCATACCGGTGCGGCCGGTGTCATGATAGGTCGCGCAGCGCAGGGCAAGCTCTGGCTGCCGGGATTAATTGCCAGACAGCTGGGCGGGGAACAGTGCAGCGCGCCCCCGATAGGTCAGCAGCTACACTTGCTTCAGCGCCACGTTAACGCCTTACACCAATTCTACGATGACTATCTTGGCGCACGCATCGCCCGTAAACACGTGGGTTGGTGTCTGGATGGGCTTGTTCTCTCAGCATTCAGCCGACCGGGGCCCGCTGAGCAGACTCAACCAGACTTAGCACTGACAGACCTGGCACAGCGAGACCTGGAACAGCGAGACGTAGCACTGAAGGCTTGGAAAAAACGCTTTAATCAGCTCGAGCGTGCGCATGATCAGCTCGACTATCTAGAGGCGCTTCATCACCTCGCACCACAGCTACTCGCGTTCAACCAGCAGGCACAAGAGGAGACCGCTTCCTTGAGAGCACTTCCAACGTCTTATTTAACATCGGGTGACCTCGCCGCATGACGACCAAAGTGAAACCGGCTAAGGCCACCAAATCGAGTAAACCCAAACCCTTGCGTGAGAGCGCCAATGACAGTATCCAGAGCTTCTTAAATACCCTCGATGGCGAAACCTGTCAGGATCTTTATGCCATGGTGATCGCGCAGGTAGAGGAGCCTCTCCTTACCGCGGTCATGGACTATACCCGGGGCAATCAAAGTAAGGCGTCTGAAATGCTCGGCCTCAATCGAGGCACGCTCCGCAAAAAGCTGCGCGAGCACAAACTGCTGTAAAACTGATTTGCCTATTAACATGCATGGAGCCCGGGTCGCGCCACTTAACATCCAGCCAGCCACTCCCTGTTAACTCAGCCACACCGCACAAGGAATCCGCACCCCATGACAGACTCGACCCTCGCTCCGGTACGACGCGCACTCCTCAGCGTTTCAGATAAAACCGGATTGCTTGATTTTGCCAAAGCACTCAGCGATCGAGGGGTCGAGCTGCTCTCTACCGGGGGCACCTGCAAGCTACTGCGCGAAGCCGGCGTACCCGTGGTCGAGGTATCTGATTACACGGGCTTTCCCGAAATGATGGACGGCCGAGTGAAAACGCTTCACCCCAAAATCCACGGCGGCGTGCTGGGCCGACGAGGCATCGATGACAACGTGATGAATGAGCACGGCATTAGCGCGATCGATATGGTGGTGGTCAACCTTTACCCCTTCGAAGCGACCGTAGCGAAAGCCGACTGCACCCTCGAACAGGCCATCGAAAATATCGATATTGGTGGACCCACCATGGTACGCGCGGCTGCCAAGAATCACCGCGACGTCACTATCGTGGTCGACGCGGGTGACTACGCCTGCCTAATAGAGGAGCTCGATGCCAACAACGGGCACACGCGACACTGCACGCGCTTCGATCTGGCGATCAAGGCCTATGAACACACCGCGCACTACGACGGCGCGATTGCTAATTACTTCGGACGCCTGGTCGGCGATGGCAGCGATCGGTTTCCGCGTACTCTCAATCTGCAGCTCGAGAAGGCGCAGGAGATGCGCTACGGCGAGAACCCCCATCAACAGGCTGCGTTTTATAAAGAAAAGCATCCAGCGGAAATTGGCATCGCGTCCGCAGTCCAGCTGCAGGGCAAAGAGTTGTCCTACAACAACGTCGCCGATACCGATGCCGCGTTGGAGTGCGTCAAGAACTTTGATGAGCCGGCCTGTGTGATCGTGAAA
>CBFHQV010000064.1:0-12649 GCA_965658055.1 Luminiphilus sp.
ATGACGTGGATGTATTTCATGTTTGGTAGGGCACGCAATAAGTAGGGTAGGAAGATATGGGTGTTCGGCTCCTTCCAACCCCAATGCGCCTTGTCGTTTCCAACCTGCTGCAGAGGAGGTAGTCGCTCCGACACCGTGCCATGCTCCTGCCATGCGTCTTCCGCAACCAACTTCTCGATCATTGTCTCGGCGCGTTGGCGATGCTCAAGTTCCGTGATGCCATTGGGTACCAGTTGATGTCGCGCGCTCAAAAAAGCCTCAAGGGACTGCTGTAGCGCCTCAGCATGCTCTTCCGGCGGCCAGAGTACCTGTCGTTTGAACAGTGCGGTAAAACAAAGATCATCGAGGGACTCATTCAGGTCATGACCGATGTCAAAGCCGAGCTCCCTCAGCAGGTGCGCGACCACTCGAGTACCACTCCCCCCCACGCCACCAATCGCGACGGGGGCCGTGACCGACAGGGGCTTGATCGAGTGCAGAGAGGATTCCATGGAGCGAAATGATACGCCCCCAATGCAAAAAGTCCTATCCCAAGCCGTCGCTAGAGATTTCCCGTTAACGTGACGCTTGAACATTCTTGCGCTAGCGGTCATCTTGACGACATGACAGCCTCAAACACATCTCCCGGTCGTTCTGCCGCCAATAGCGAAGGGAGAACAATCGCCTTGATGGCGCAGATATTCACCCGCCGCATGTTTATCTGTGTGCTCACCGGCTTCGCTTCGGGCATGCCACTTTATCTCCTTATCCAACTGGTCCCGGCTTGGCTCCGTGATTCGGGGGTGTCGCTGGCCGAAATTGGCCTTTTTGCGCTGGTGGGTCTGCCCTACACCTGGAAATTTCTGTGGGCACCCTTGATGGATCGCTGGCAGCCTCCCCTCGGGTTGCGGCGCGGGTGGATGCTCCTGGCTCAGCTGGGGCTTATTGTCGGGATAGGGTTTCTGGGCCACACCGACCCGGTTGTAGACACCGGTCTGGTCGCGCTGGTGGCGGTTGTCATCGCCGTCTTTAGCGCCACGCAGGATGTCGCTATCGATGCCTACCGCCGAGAAATCCTGAGCGACAGCGAATTAGGTCTTGGCAATTCGATTCACGTGCAGGCCTACCGTATTGCGAGTCTTGTGCCGGGTTCGTTGTCGCTGATTCTCGCAGACTCGCTGCCCTGGGCCTGGGTGTTCTGGATTACCGCGGGCTTTATGCTCATCGGGGTTGGCCTGTCGCTTTTTGTGAGTGAGCCTCAGCGGGAATTGTGCCCGGCCTCTGGATTAGCCGAAACAGTGATTGCCCCTTTTCGCGAGTACGTGCAGCGACGGGGATGGTCGGCGTTGGTGCTGGCGCTCGTCTTTATGGTGGCCTACAAGCTGGGGGATAACATGGCCACGGCCCTGGCAACACCTTTTTATCTGGATCTTGGGTTTACCAAAACCCAGATTGGTCTGGTCGCCAAACACGCTGCGCTGTGGCCCGCGATCGCGGGCGGTCTGATCGGCGGCGTTGCGATGCTAAAGCTGGGGATCAACCGGGCGCTCTGGGTTTTTGGCGTATTCCAGCTGGTGAGTATTTTGGGGTTTGCGTGGTTGGCCAGCGCGGGTCCCGTCCTCGGGCTGCTGGCCGCGGTTATTGCTTTCGAATATTTTGGCGTCGGACTGGGCACAGCGGCCTTTACGGCGTTTATTGCCCGCGAGTCATCCAAGACCTTTGCCGCCACTCAGTTCGCCCTGTTTACCGCCTTGGCGGCGCTACCTCGAAGCTTGGCGAACGCCACAACCGGTATTTTGGTTGAGCAAATGGGTTGGGTCACCTTTTTTGTGGTGTGCACGGCCCTGGCCTTGCCCGGCATGCTGCTGTTGATATGGGTAGCGCCCTGGTCGGCCAACAACGATATACGAGGATAGGATGCGGATTTTACTTCTTGCCTACCCCTGGCTTGAGTTGCTGAGCTTGATTCAGTTGGGCGTCAATACCAGTGCACTTATCGCGCTCGGCTACGTCCTGCTAACGGTCCTGGCAGGAATGACCCTGCTGCGGGCGGTGGGCGCTACAGCGGTGAATCGTTTGAGGGAGGCCCAGCGCAGTGGCTTGCTTCAGCAGCACGTGTTTGTCGATGATCTGGCAGTCGCCGTCGCAGCGTTGCTGCTGATGATTCCGGGCCTACTGTCCGACTTCTTTGCTGTGGTGGTGTTGATTGGCCCACTCAGGCGGACTCTTGGTCGGGCCTTGGGATTGACGGCAACCAAGGAGTCGGCCTTTGCCAATACTGACGGGGCGTTTTACGGTTCATCGTCATCTTCACCTACAGGTTCATTTCGAGATCCACCGCAAGATCCGCTGCAAACGCTGTCTAAAGACCCCTCCCACGAGACCGTCCGAGATCGATCCTCGGGATCCGGGCGGCCGGTGATCTTGGATGGGGAGTTTGAAGAGGTCGATCAGCGCGATCCTCAGAACTGATCACGAGGAAAGCTGGGATCTCATCCAGCCATTCCTCGCCAGTAAGACCCTTGGGCCTCGGACCGACGCACCGGCAAATCCAAAACGGGCCGCATAGAGGGGTTGCGCGGAAAATGCGCTTTTCTCAGGTTCACTGGCCCGCTTAAATAATCCTTAACCCATTGTTTTTCAATAAATTATTGAAAATTTTGAACCTCGACAGCGATTTTTTAGCACTCTTTTGCTTTGAGTGCTAAAAAAGCCCTTGAAATCCCCCAGTACGTCCCCACATCCCTTGCAAGGCTCGGTATAGAGCCGATCTAAAACGATATCGTCAACTTGTGGAGACCAACAACCATGAAGATCCGTCCGCTGTATGACCGCGTGGTCATTCGTCGCAAGGAAGAAGAAGAGACCACCGCGGGTGGCATCGTCCTGCCCGGTTCCGCCAAGGAAAAGCCCAACCAGGGTGAAGTTATCGCCGTGGGTGATGGCAAAGTCCTCGACAACGGTGAGCAGCGTCCGCTGGCCGTGAAAGTCGGTGACCAGGTCGTCTTTGGCCAATATGCCGGCAGCAACAAAATTGAGATTGATGGCGAAGAGCTCATCCTGATGAGCGAAAGCGAAATCTACGCCGTTGTCGACTAAACATCCCTCCAGAATCTGACAGTTAAGGAAAAGTAATCATGGCAGCTAAAGACGTACATTTTGGCGACCGCGCTCGCAAGCAGATGCTCGAGGGCGTGAATATTCTCGCCGATGCCGTAAAGGCAACTTTGGGCCCCAAAGGCCGTAACGTAATTTTGGAAAAATCCTTCGGCGCACCCACCGTGACCAAAGACGGTGTCTCAGTGGCCAAGGAAATTGAGCTCGCGAACAAGTTTGAGAACATGGGCGCACAGATGGTTAAAGAGGTTGCCTCGCAAGCCTCTGATGCCGCGGGTGACGGAACCACCACGGCGACCGTTCTGGCGCAGTCAATCGTTAACGAAGGCCTCAAAGCTGTCGCGGCGGGCATGAATCCCATGGATCTCAAGCGCGGCATTGACAAGGCTGTGGCTGCAGCGGTTCAAGCCGTGCAGGGCATGAGCACGCCCTGTGAGGACAACAAGGCGATTGCACAGGTTGGCACCATCTCAGCCAACAGCGACAGCTCTGTCGGTGAAATCATTGCCAATGCGATGGAGAAAGTGGGCAAAGAGGGTGTCATCACCGTCGAAGAGGGCTCGGGCCTCGAGAACGAATTGGACGTGGTCGAAGGCATGCAGTTTGACCGCGGCTACCTCTCTCCCTACTTCATCAACAACCAGGACAACATGACCGCTGAGGTTGATGATCCCTACGTGTTGCTGGTGGACAAGAAGATCTCAAACATCCGTGAGCTGTTGCCCGTTCTTGAGCAGGTTGCCAAGGCGTCCAAGCCGCTGGTAATCGTCGCGGAAGACGTTGAAGGCGAAGCGCTGGCGACCCTCGTGGTGAACAACATGCGCGGCATCGTTAAGGTCGCCGCTTGTAAGGCACCCGGCTTCGGTGATCGTCGCAAGGCCATGCTGCAGGATATTGCTATCCTGACCGGCGGCACCGTTATCTCTGAAGAAGTCGGTCTTGACCTCGAAGCGGCCTCCTTGGAGCACCTCGGTACAGCCAAGCGTATCTCCATGGACAAAGACAACACGACGATTGTTGATGGCGCCGGTGATCCCGACGCGATCAAGGGCCGTGTCAGCGAGATCCGCGTCCAGATCGAAAACACCAGCTCTGATTACGATCGCGAAAAGCTTCAGGAGCGTGTCGCCAAGCTTGCGGGCGGTGTTGCCGTCATCAAGGTTGGCGCGGCTACCGAGATCGAAATGAAAGAGAAGAAGGCACGCGTTGAAGATGCTCTGCACGCGACCCGTGCGGCGGTTGAAGAAGGCGTGGTCGCCGGCGGTGGTGTTGCGCTGGTGCGTGCTATCGGCCAAATTGAAGGCCTGACGGGTGACAACGAAGACCAGAACATCGGTATCGCGGCGGCGCTGCGTGCGATGGAAGGGCCTCTTCGTCAAATCGTTGCTAACGCCGGTGATGAAGCCTCCGTCGTTCTCGACAAGGTGCGTCAGGGCGAAGGTAATTTCGGCTACAACGCGGCAACGGGTGAGTACGGTGACATGATCGCCATGGGTATTCTCGACCCCGCGAAGGTGACCCGTACCGCGCTGCAGGCAGCGGGTTCGGTGGCTGGCCTCATGATCACGACCGAAGTGATGATTGCCGAAGCGCCAAAGGAAGATGCTCCTGCCATGCCTGACATGGGTGGCATGGGCGGCATGGGCGGTATGATGTAAGGCGCCTTAAGCCTCAAAAACCCGGCTCCGGCCGGGTTTTTTTATGCTCGGAATTGCTGTCGCTTTCGGGACATCTTTTGTCTATGCTGGTTTTGAACCACCCTAAGGAAACTCTTTATGGCTCTGCTCATTGCTGGCGTATTACTGTGGACACTCGCGCATCTGTTTAAGCGGTGGTTCCCTCATGCCCGCGCCAAACTGGGCTCCGCGGGCCGAGGAATTATGGCTATTGCCATCGTAGCTTCGCTTGTTCTTATGGTGTTGGGGTACGGGCATGCGCAGGGAGCGGTTCTTTGGGTAGTCGGAGGCGACTGGCTGTTGGTGAGTCACGGTTTGTCATTGTTTGCGCTGTACTTGATGGCGTCGTCGGTGGGTAAGACCTGGATTACCACCAAAGTTGCACACCCCCAACTGACGGCCGTCAAGAGCTGGTCGGTCGGACACCTGTTGATCAATGGTGATGTTCAGTCCCTGATCTTGTTTGGTGGATTATTGGTATGGGCCGCGTTGTCAGTGGTCGTGATCAATAAGCAGGATGGGAAGCCATCGCCTGTGGTTACGGTCACGGCCCTCAACGAGGTGGTTACGGCCGTGGCCGCCATTTTGGCATTCGGCGGCATCGCTTTCATCCATATAGCCCTTGGCTATGCGGTATACATCCTCTGAGTGCTCTATCAAGTAGTCTAGAAATCATCCCAAGTTCTTGATGTCATTTCGGGACGTGGGCTTTATACTAGGCCGGCGCTTGATTCTGGTAGGGAAAGCGCCCCGGAATCTGACCCCTTAAAAGAAAAAGCAGGAGAGCATCTATGTACGAGATTGAATTCCTCGGTCGTTATTTCCACGTGCTGGCCGGTATTGTCTGGATTGGCATGCTGTATTACTTCAACTTTGTTCAAACCGAATATTTCAAGGAAGCAGAGGCCGGCGCCAAATCCGATGCGATGGCCAAGTTGGCACCCCGCGCTCTGTGGTGGTTCCGCTGGGGGGCGATGATTACCTTCCTAACCGGTGCCTACCTGTTCCACAAGGTCGGTGCACTTGGTGCCACCATGCCCGCAATATGGATGGGCGCCCTAGCCGGTACCTTTATGTTCCTGAATGTCTGGCTGATTATCTGGCCGAATCAGCAAATTGTCCTCGGCATGAAAGAGGGCGATGGCCCCGCAGCCGCGGCAAAAGCGGGTCTGGCGAGCCGCACCAATACGCTGTTCTCCGGCCCCATGTTGCTGGGCATGCTGGCGTCCAAGCACCTGCCCTTGGCCGGGTCGGATACAGGGCTTTATGCCGCTATGGGTTTGATCGTTGCGCTTGAGGCCAATGCGCTTTTTGGTGGCCAGGGTCCGATGAAGTCAGTCATGGGTGTCATCCACAGCTCATTGGCGTTAACCCTTGTTATTTGGGGATTGCTTAATTTCCTTTAACCCGATTGGGTAATAAGAAAGCAGCCCTTGCGGCTGCTTTTTTTTGCTCGGGCGGAGCCGGCCCGCCGCTTGCGCCTAGAGGCTAGGTATCGGCCTAGCATTGGTGTTTACTCTCGGCTCTCGGCTCTCGGCTCTCGGCTCTCGGCTCTCGGCTCTTGGCTCTCGGCTGACAGCTGACTGGTAAGAATGCCGTGCAATAAGTCAGCGCGGTCACTGAAGGTTTAGCCCGCTCGGGATATACTAGAGGTTTGATACGTTGGAGAGCGAGCGCATGAGTCGCGACGAGTTATCGGATTCAACCATTCCCTCTTTTGCTGCCACCCGCGAGGAGGCGGTAGCTGGTGCTCCGCGGGGAGCCGTGCCTTCTAGAGGGTCTCGTCCCTCAAGTACCCCTGCGGGAATGGGCGTTTTGGGGCGCCTTGTGCTCACTGTGACGCTGGTGGTCGCGGCGGTCGCCTGCGCGTGGGCCTGGCAGCTTCAGATGGCGTTGGAGACTTCGCAAACCGACGCTCGCTCGCTTGCGACCCGGGTCGCCGATCTTGAAGCACTGCTATCGGACACCGATGAGAGCGTGGAAAAATCAGCGGCGGCTTTGGGGGCGCAGTTGAAGGTCGTTGATTCGGAGACACGGCGCTTGGAGCAACGTCGGCGCGAGATGGAGGTTCGTCTCGAAAAGGTTGAGAAAAATACCGGCTCAGCGCTGACCCGTGTTGGCAAGCTAGAGCCGCTTGTCGAGGCGCAAGGTAAGACCGTGGCGACTCTGAAGTCTGTGGCCGACGACCTTGATCGGTTGGCAAAAACCGCAAAAGACGCCCAAGCCAACATGGAGCGTCTAGCGGATAACGTCAATAAGTCAAATCTCGAGCGCGCTGCTCTGAGCAAGCGAGTAGCGTCTAACGAAGAGTGGATCGAAGCGATCAACGCCTTCCGTAAGCAGGTCAACGCCAACATCAGTCGCTTGGAATCCGAGATAAGAGCAGCCCAGCCGGCGCCTGCGGGCATGCAATAGCGCAGAGGCGCGTTTTGCGGCGTGCTTTGAGGGCTTAAAAACGGTTGGCGTCACTGTTGATACGCGCAGTACGTCAGCCAACATGAAAATCAGTGAGCAAAATAAACGAGAAGTTATGACAGTGATTCGCCAGCAGGATGTCATCGATAGCGTCGCCGACGCCCTGCAGTTTATCTCCTACTACCATCCATTGGATTTCGTTCAGGCGGTGCATAAGGCCTACGAAATGGAGCTTAATCCCGCCGCAAAAGACGCGATGGCGCAGATACTTATCAACTCACGCCTTTGTGCCATGGGTAAACGACCTATCTGCCAGGATACGGGCATTGTGACCGTCTTTATCGAGGTGGGCATGGAGGTGCGCTGGGATGCGACGCTCTCCCTGGAGGAGATGATCAACGAGGGGGTGAGGCAAGCGTATACCCATCCCGACAATACTTTGCGAGCCTCGATCCTGGAAGACCCTGCGGGTGCCCGCAAAAACACCCGCGATAACACCCCCGCGGTCATTCACACCCGGATTGTCCCGGGGAATACGGTCGATGTGCGGGTTGCCGCTAAAGGAGGGGGTTCCGAGAATAAATCCAAATTGGTCATGCTGAACCCCTCCGACAGCATTGTTGACTGGGTCGTCAAGACCGTTCCCACCATGGGGGCGGGATGGTGCCCCCCGGGCATGCTGGGTCTGGGCATTGGCGGGACGGCCGAGAAGGCGGCGGTGCTGGCCAAGGAATCCCTGATGGACCCCATCGATATTCACGAACTTCGAAAGCGGGGACCCACTAATCGCATCGAGGAGCTGCGCTTGGAGATTATGGATGCGGTTAATCGGTTAGGCATCGGCGCTCAGGGGTTGGGCGGTTTGACCACGGTGTTGGATGTCAAAATTAAAGACTATCCCACCCACGCCGCGTCGTTACCGGTTGCGATGATTCCGAATTGTGCCGCAACCCGCCATGCGCACTTTACCCTGACGGGGGAGGGCCCGGCGTTACAGACAGCCCCCGCGCTGTCCTCCTGGCCGGAGGTCAGCTGGGAACCGGGTGATTCGGTACGGCGGGTGAATCTGGACACAGTGACCGCCGAGGATACCCACGCGTGGCAACCCGGCGAAACCCTGTTGTTATCGGGGACGATGGTCACGGGTCGCGACGCGGCCCACAAGCGCATGACCCAGATGCTGGAGCAGGGCGAATCACTGCCTGTGGATTTGCGCGGCAAGTTTATCTATTACGTTGGCCCGGTGGATCCGGTGCGCGATGAGGTCATGGGGCCGGCAGGGCCCACGACGGCGACACGGATGGATAAGTTCACCGACTACATTCTCGAGCAAACGGGCCTTATCGGCATGATTGGCAAAGCCGAGCGGGGACCTGTGGCTATCGAGGCGATCCGCAAGCACGGCGCGGTGTATTTGATGGCCGTAGGGGGTGCTGCCTATCTGGTATCCAAGGCGATCACCGAAGCAAAAGTAGTGGCTTTTGAAGATCTTGGGATGGAGGCGATCTACGCTTTTACGGTGAAGGATATGCCGGTGAGTGTGGCCGTCGATGCCAGAGGCGAATCGGTACATATTACCGGGCCCAAAATTTGGCAGGCGAACATTGAAGAGCAGGCGCTTGAGCTCATCTGATACGTTTTACTGGCACGACTACGAAACTTCCGGTACCAATCCGGCCTATGACCGACCCATCCAATTTGCCGGGCTACGCACCGACAGCGATCTAAACCCGGTGGGTGAGCCTCTGGTGATCTACAACCGGCTCACGCCGGATTGTTTGCCACACCCGGCGGCGGTAAGAGTGACCGGAATCAGTCCTGCGACGGTGCTTGAGCAAGGGCTGCCCGAGCGGGATTTCATCGACCGGATTCACCAGGAGCTGCAGCGGCCCCACACCTGCGCGCTGGGCTACAACTCGGTTCGCTTTGACGATGAGGTAACGCGCTTCACCTTGTATCGCAATTTTTTCCCACCCTATGCTCGGGAGTACGGGCAGGGGCGCACCCGGTGGGACCTGATTGATGCGGTGCGCGCGTTTTATGCCCTGCGCCCCGAGGGTTTACAGTGGCCCAAAGGGGACAACGGACTGACGAGTTTTCGACTCGAGGACCTCACCGCCGCCAACGGCATTGATCACGGCGCCGCCCACGATGCGCTTGCCGATGTGCAGGCGACCATAGCGTTAGCCAAGCGCATGAAGGCCGCGCAGCCCGCGCTGTTCGAGGCGCTATTCGCACTGAGAACCAAGCAGCAAGTTGCGCCGCTGCTCGATGTGCAGGCCATGCGCCCGGTGGTGCATGTCTCGGGAATGTTCGGCGCCGCCCGGGCCAATTTGGCGGTGGTTGTACCTCTGGCGATGCACCCCAAAAACACCAATGAAATTGTGTGCGCCGATCTCGCGGGTGCCATGGATTTTCTCGCTGACACCGATGAGACAGTTCGCGCGCACCTGTTTGCGAAAGAGAGTGAGCTACCGGAGGGCGTACCGCGCCCACCGTTGAAAACAATTCGCCTCAACAAGGCGCCGGTGGTACTACCCACTGAATGGGTGGCGGGCCCGGTGGCAGAGCGATTAGGACTCGACGGCGATAAGGCGCGACAGGGCCTTGCCACCCTTCGGGGTACCCGCGACGCGGACCCGGATGCCTTCAAGCGATTCATTCAATCCATATTCTCAGAGCGGCAGTTTGAGGCGCGAACCGATCCCGATGTCATGCTCTATGAGGGATTTATCGACCGTGAGGACGAGCACCACTTTGAGGAGATTCGCCATGCCACGCCTGAGCATCTGAGAGACAGTCGCTGGGTGTTTAAGGATGCGCGGCTGCCTGAGCTGTTGTTCCGCTATCGCGCTCGTAATTACCCCGAATCGCTGCTGCCAGAGGAGCACAGTGAATGGCAGGAACATTGCCAGGCAAAGCTGACCGCGGACAGTCAGGGCAAGGAGCAGTCCTTCTGGGAAGCCTTGACGGAGGAGCGAGGCCGCCCCGGGTTGTCGACGCGCCAGCGCGATGCGCTTGATGATCTCGAGCGTTACGCCCGAGCACGTTTGGGGGAGGGCGATTCGATCCCTCAGAACGCGCCGTAGGGGTTGTTTTTCGCGTGCCTGAGTTCGCGCGACGTCTTCGGTGGAAAGCCAACTAATGCGGCGCATCGCCACAGCCCACTGGGGTATGATGGAGGCGACAGGTGAGCGAATGGTGGCACGTGAAGTTTCCCGGTAGTCATATTCTAAGCATTGACCAGTTTGAGCGTGGCGACGTCGAACGGTTGTTTGAGGTGGCAGACAGAATGCGACCTTACGCGCACCGACAGCGTATTACCCGGGTCCTCGAAGGTGCCATCCTCGGCTCCATGTTTTTCGAGCCATCAACACGTACTCGAATTAGCTTTGGTTCTGCCTTCAATCTCCTTGGGGGAGAAGTGCGCGAGACCACCGGGTTTGAAACCACGGCAATCGCCAAAGGCGAGTCCCTGTTTGATACCGCGCGGGTCCTGAGCGGTTACTCGGACGTGATAGCCATGCGTCATCCCGAGGAGGGCTCGGTGCGAGAATTTGCCCAGGGCAGTCGGGTTCCCGTCATCAATGGGGGCGATGGTTCGAACGAGCATCCGACCCAGGCCTTATTGGATCTTTACACCATTCGGAGTGAGCTGGTGTCCCGGGGGCGGGGCCTCGACGGGTTGCGTATCGCCATGGTTGGGGATTTGCGCTACGGCCGCACGGTACATTCGCTGTCTCGCTTGCTGTTATTGTATCAACCGGTTCACGTTCATTTGGTGGCGCCCCCTGAATTACGGATGCCGGCGGAGATTACTGAGGCACTTCGCAGTGCCGGGCACGAGGTGATCGAAACCGAGGCGCTTGAACAGGGCATTGCCGGTGTCGATATTGTGTATTCGACGCGTATTCAGGAAGAGCGCTTCGCAAGTCGCGAGGAAGCCGATCTTTATCGCGGCCGTTTACGACTTAACCAGAGCGTTTATACCGCTAATTGTGAACCCAACACCGTCATTATGCATCCGCTTCCGCGGGACTCGCGTGCGGGGGCGCAGGAGCTGGACGTCGATCTAAACGATAACCCGAACCTCGCTATTTTTCGTCAAAGCGATAACGGGGTCTTGGTGAGAATGGCGTTGTTTGCTCTGATTCTGGAGGTGGCAGATCAAGTCGATACCCACGCCAGAGACGTTAACTGGTTTACGGAGCGGCGTTTTTAGGCCTGCGCGTGCAATGGCTGAGCAGCTGACGCCACAGACCGAGTCGTCCACAGAAAAGCAATCCCCACGAGGTTTGCTGCACTCAAGTGTTGTGGTCGGCTCAGCGACCATGACGTCACGGGTGTTGGGTTTGCTTCGAGACGTGGTCCTCGCCGGGCTGGTGGGGGCGAGTAGTAACGCCGACGCGTTTTTCGTGGCGTTTAAAATCCCTAACTTTTTGCGCCGCCTGTTTGCCGAAGGCGCTTTCGCGCAGGCGTTTATCCCTGTTTTGGCGGAAACCCGTGAGCAAGGAGGGTTGCAAGCCGTCAAGGCGCTTATCGACCGCGTGGCTGGCGTGCTGGGCGGTACCCTGTTGCTCCTCACAGCGCTTACGATTGCCGCCGCACCCGTGGTCGCACTGATCTTTGCGCCGGGGTTTTCAAAAGACCCCGCAAAGCTCGCGCTCACCGCCGAACTGATACGTGTGACCTTTCCCTATTTGTTTTTAATTTCGATGACGGGCTTTGCCGGGGCGGTCCTCAATGCTTATGGCCGGTTCGCCGTGCCCGCTTTTACGCCGGTGCTGCTGAATCTGAGTTTGATTGCAGCGGCGGTGTTTCTCGCGCCGATGATGCAGGAGCCCGTTTATGCGCTGGCGCTTGGGGTGTTGATAGCCGGCTTTTTGCAGCTCTTGTTTCAGCTACCGTTTCTTTATGGCTTGGAGCTGCTGCCCCGGCCGCGGTGGGATACCCAAGCCGCGGGGGTTCGACGAATAGTGGTGCTCATGGTGCCCGCGCTGTTTGGCGTATCGGTCAGTCAAATCAATCTGCTCCTCGATACGGTGCTCGCATCACTGCTTCCTGCGGGCAGTGTCTCTTGGCTCTACTACTCGGATCGGCTCACCGAACTTCCTCTAGGCGTGTTTGCGATCGCCATTGCCACGGTAATCTTACCGGCACTCTCGTCGCAGCAGGCTCTGATGAAGAGCGCGGGTGAAGCGAGTGTGAAAGCGCGGGAGGATTTCGGTAACACCCTGCGCTGGGCCATCCGCTGCGTGCTGTTTATTGCGCTACCCGCGACTCTGGCCCTGCTCATACTGGCTGAGCCTATTCTCACCACCTTGTTTCAATACGGCGCGTTCGGTGCAGCTGATGTCGAAAAAGCCGCTTATTCACTGCGTGCTTACACGCTGGGGCTCGCGGCATTTATGTTGGTGAAAGTACTAGCCCCCGGATTTTACGCGCGTCAAAACATGAAGACG
>CBFHQV010000065.1:0-12581 GCA_965658055.1 Luminiphilus sp.
GCTGAATTGGAGATATTTCTTCAAGTGCTCAACCATGGGGTCGCGCAGATCAGCTGAAAGGCGCAGCAATACGTTCTGCTCATCAATCACAACCGCCATGAAATCGGCTAGCACGCGGCCTTTGACATCACAAAATGCCCCGAGGACCCTGGCGGGATGGGTGAGATTATTAAAGTTAGCGGTGGTTTGCCCCTGTAGAAAAGTCAGTGCATCACTGCCGCTGAGCAGCAGTATGGCCTCCTCAGCCAGTAGATACTGACCGGGTATCGTCTCGGTTTCCCGCATTGGACTGTACTCCATCGTGTGCCTTTTGGGGAAGGCGCGGCGCCATCATTCCCCAGCTTATGTTACCGTTGCGCGCGCCCGAGCAGAAGCCCGTACCCCGTGCTCGGTAAACCCCTTGTTGGTGAGTGACGCTATGCCAGGCAGTGAAGACCACAATCGGATGCGATGGGCCAGTCGTCGAGGTCTACTGGAGCTTGATTTGTTGTTGGGGCCCTTTGTTGAGACTGAATTTCCCAAGCTCGATCCGTCCTTGCGAGACGATTATCGGGGGCTCATGGCGTGTGATGACCAAGACATTCTGAACTGGATAATGAATCGCGCCATCCCGAGCGAGCCCCGGCTAATCGCCATCGTGTCGAAAATCAGAGACCATAACGCCGCTAAATTAAATCGGTAAGGGGCCCGATCGCGGCTTCAGCCGTTGGAATTTACATCGGTTCTCGGGAGTAGGGCGGTAGGTCTTGCTTGAGGCTTGTTTTCAACTCGATCGCGGGCCATTTTTCCGGGCTAAGAATTGAATTAACCGCCCGATCATTGCGTTGGGGGTGATCCTGATTGAAGTGAAGGCCCCGGCTCTCTCGCCGAGTGAGTGCGCACTCGACGGTTAGCGCGGCCACTTGCGCCAAATTTCTGAGCTCCAGCAAGGGGCGCGTAATCTGGAATCTGCCATAGTAGCCGTCGATTTCTTCTCGCATCAAAGTAATCGCGTTCTTTGCGAATTCAAGGCGACGATCGCTACGCACAATCCCAACGTAGTCCCACATGAGTCGTCTGAGTGCCTGCCACTGGTGGGTGATGATGACGTTCTCGTCGGAATCCCGCACGCGGCTGTCATCCCATGAAGCTGGCTTTTTCCGAGGGGGACTGTGATTCATTTCCGCGATGTGTCCAGCCGCGGAATGCGCGTACACGAAACATTCTAGAAGAGAATTGCTCGCCATGCGGTTAGCGCCGTGTAGGCCTGTACACGCGGTCTCGCCCACCACATAAAGCCCTGGTAGGTCGCTCGCACCAAATTGATCGACGACCACGCCGCCGCAGGTGTAGTGCGCTGCCGGTACAACCGGAATCCGCTCCCTCGTGATGTCGATGCCAAAGCCGAGACAGCGCTGATACACGGTGGGGAAGTGATGCTTCACGAAGTCTGCGGGCCGGTGTGAGATGTCCAGGTAAACACAGTCGAGTCCAAGACGTTTCATCTCATGGTCAATTGCACGGGCAACGATATCTCTTGAAGCTAGTTCGCCTCGAGTATCAAAGCGCTCCATGAATGGCTCGCCAGTGGGCAGTAACAGTTTCGCCCCTTCACCACGCAGAGCTTCCGTGATGAGAAAAGATTTGGCCTCTGGGTGATAGAGGCAGGTTGGGTGAAATTGGTTGAACTCCATATTGGCAACACGACAACCTGCTCGCCATGCGGTGGCGATACCGTCGCCGCTCGCGCCATCGGGATTGGATGTATACATGTAGGCCTTGCTCGCGCCCCCTGTGGCGAGTACCACCGCCCTGGCCGTGAAGGTGTGGACCTGATTGGTTTTGGTTTCCAGAACATAGGCGCCGTTGCATTTGTGACCATCGTGAATCAAGTCGACGACGCAAAAGTCGGGGAGGAGAGTGATGTTGCTGGCATCCGTTGATCGCTGCATTAATACTTCCGAGATCGCGCGTCCGGTTTGGTCGGCGGCGTGAAGAATCCTGCGGTGGCTGTGGCCTCCCTCCATGGTTAAATGAAACTCGCGAAACTCGTCATCGGGCATGTCCTCCCGGTAGTCGAAGCGGACCCCTTGCTCGACCAGCCAGTCGACAATGCCCCGCGCTTTAGACACGGTGAAACGGACTGCATCCTCATGGCAAAGGTCCGCGCCGGCGTTGAGGGTGTCTTCGACATGCGCCTCCAGGGAATCGCGGTCATGCAACACGGCAGCCATGCCCCCCTGAGCCCAAAACGTCGATCCGGATGCAATTTGCGACTTAGAAAGCACCGCACACTGGTAAGATGCGGGAAGCTGAAGGGCAAGACTGAGGCCGGCGGCGCCGCTGCCCACAACGAGGACGTCATAGTGGTGAGAGGTTGTCATCTGATAGTTGCCCTAGGGACCTCGAGGGGGCTAAAGAAATGCCAATAATTTACGGTTTGTGGAGCAAAACGGGAACTCTGACCGGTTACAGTAGTCTGAGCAAGCGAGAGAGGTGCGGAGATTGGGAACTCCCTTGCTCGACCACGGTAGTTAAGGCGGTTACGTGACAGCTCGGGAAACCGATCAAGAGTTGGTAGTAAGAGCAAAGCGAGGAGATTCGCGTGCATTTGATTTGCTGGTGTTGAAGTATCAGGGGCGGGTTGCTTCATTGGTCGGTCGGTTTGTAAGCGATGTAGGGGAGGTCGAGGATGTTACTCAAGAAGCCTTCATTAAAGCCTACCGTGCGCTACCAAACTTCAGGGGCGATAGCGCGTTTTACACCTGGTTGTACAGAATAGCGAGCAATACGGCTAAAAATCATTTGGTGTCTCGAGGTAGACGACCTTCCTCCGACGCGGATGTCGCTGATGCCGAATACTTTGACGAAGGGGAGGCCCTCAGAGAAACGGAGACTCCCGAGAATCACTATCTGGGCCAGGAGCTGGCCAAGGTAGTGGCAGGGGCGCTTGATGAGCTTCCGGAGGAGTTGAGGCTTGCCCTTACACTTAGAGAGTTTGATGGTATGAGCTACGAGGAAATCTCGGAGGTCATGGATTGTCCGGTGGGTACCGTGCGATCACGGATTTTTCGTGCCAGAGAGGCGGTTGATAATCGCGTGAAAAGCCAGATGCAGGGAGACTAGCCTGATCTGGGAGATGAGTCCTTCTTGGATTCTGAGCATTAATCATTAAATGCTGCATAGCGGCTGCGGGTGGAGATGAAGATGGCGCTAGACGACTCGGTAAAAGAATCGATGTCAGCCGTAATGGACGGGGAGGGCACCTCCATGGATGTCGCTCGGGTTCTCAGGGCGGTTAAGGCCGATGCCGCTGCTCGGGACTATTGGCAGCGGCTTCAGACGGTGAGCTCGGTGATGAGGACCGGGCAAGCACCTGAGGCCATTGATGTCAGTGAGGCCGTGCTCAGTGCCATTGAGGAGTCACCCGCCAAGCGGCGAGTAGGACCCCTGGGATCTATGGCGGTTGCTGCGTCAGTAACGTTTGCCTTGGTCTTCGGCGGACAGCTGCTCGGCACGCCAGAGGCGGGGTTGCCAGTGGCGACAGTGCCTGGTGTGGTCGTCCCCATGAAAGGTGTCGCGCCGGTGCAGGCAAGTTATGGCGCAGACGCTATGCCCTCAGCGATCAGGGAGCCGGCCAGGACAGTACCGAATCCTTCGGTGAATGCGGTCTATGAGCGCCTCGCCCGTGAACAGTTCCTGCGATTCGGCAAGCGGCACGCGGGATGGTCAGCTGGGGTACAGCCCGTGGCTGCAGTCGCTTATGCTCGACTTCCCAGCGAGGTTGAGCAGGACTGACACTGATTCCATGGCTCGTCTTTTATCCGTTGTCGTTCATGGGGCATTGATTGGATTTATGTGCCTCGCTTCTCCGGCAGGCGCAGAAAGTCAGGATGCCTGCGGCCTCTCGGGCGACGTAGTAAGCCGCGTAACTGGGATGCTGTCAGCCGCGGAGACGACCACCTACCGCGGTACCTTGTTGGTCGAGTATGCGGGCAAGAGAGAGTTTGTCGCGGTCGAGGGGGCCGGCTCCAGCGGCCCCATCACTTTTCGCCATCTCAACAGATCTGCTGACGCAGCCCCTGAAACAGGAGCGATTAGCCGGCTGCCCCGGGTGGGCTTGTGTGAGCTGGCAGCCTACTACGGTTTTGCCTCTGACCCGGGACAACCGGTAGCGGGTAGGCAGACTTATCGATTGACCGTCAGGCCCAAGGACACCCTGCGATTGGGTTACGTGATGGATGTTGATCAGGCGACGCATGTGCCGTTGCGCGTTGTGACTCTGACGTCAGAGGGGCAGTTACTTGAGAGGTTTGAGTTTGCGGAATTCGCTGCGCTCGAGCAGACACCTGAGCTGCAGGAGGCAACGCCGGTGTTGAAGCTTGAGCAAGGGCCGCACAGGTTGGCCTCGCTGCCGCCCGGATTCTCGATCATCGCAAGCGGGCATGATCCCGTTGAACATTGGGTATTGAGTGACGGGTTGGCGGCATTGTCCATCTATATTGAGCCTCGCCCCGACAAACTGAGCCCCGGTGAAGGGGTCGTTGTCACTGGCGCGACGCTGGCTTACACCCGAGGTAGCTTTGACCAGCAGTTGATCACCGTTGTGGGTGAGGTGCCGTTAACAACAGCCCGGTTGGTTGCCGAATCGGTCAGACCTTTCGGCGGGCAATAGCGCAATGCTTCGTGAAACGGGTCGCGTGGTTGCCGTCGAGGCGGATGCGGTTTGGGTAGAGACAATTCCCAGCTCATTGTGTGGCAAATGCGCCGCGCGCGCCGGATGCGGCCAGGGCATTGTCTCAAGAGCAAGCGGTGTCCGCGGCTTGGTCCGGGCTCTGGAGTCGGGGCAGGTTGCGGCGCGGGACTGCCGGGTCGACGATGAGGTCGACATCGATCTTCCCGAGTCGGCTATTTTGAGAGGCTCTGCCTGGGTGTATGGGATGCCGTTGTTAGCGGGCATCCTGCTGTCTCTCTCGCTCGAAGGGATGGGTGAAGCGATGGCAGTGGTCGGGTTTTTGCTCGGTTTGGGTGGGGGATTTTTGGTTGTTCGCTTAACCCAGAATTATCTATCCCGAAGTCATGTGTTTGAGCCACTGCTGGCGGCGCGCCGCCCGTCAGCATCGGTCATCATTCGGTCTTAGTGTGTTTTCTCGCTGAGCCCCGGTTAGGGGTGACAGCCCATTACGCTGTAGGAGTTTTACGTATGTTCGTTCGGTTCAGTGTGCTTTTGTTTTTGCTTCTTTCGATGTCAGCCTCGGTTTCGGCGAGAGCAGAGCTGCCAGATTTCAGGCAGATAGTTGAGGAATCAGCGCCCGCCGTCGTCAAGATACTGGTTGAATCCGAGAGAGGAGGGCGCCAAGGGGCCGAACAGATGGAGCAGGTCCCCGAGTATCTGCGCCGTTTTTTCGAATTTCGTGGCGAGCAGGGGCCGCAGCAGCAGCCCCGTCGCAATATGGGCTCGGGTTTTATCGTATCGGAAGACGGCTTTATCGTGACCAATCATCATGTTGTTGAGGGTGCGACATCGGTTGTCGTACGCCTGCTGGATCGGCGGGAGTTTGATGCGGAGGTGGTAGGGAGTGATGTGCGATCGGACTTGGCGTTATTAAAAATAGACGCGGAGGATTTAATGACGCTGCCCGTTGCGGATGACGATGACGTTGCCGTAGGTGAATGGGTGCTGGCGATTGGCTCGCCCTTTGGTTTGGATTTTTCGGTCACGGCTGGAATTGTCAGTGCAAAAGGGAGAAGCCTGCCCACCGAAGCAGGTGAAAACTACGTGCCTTTTTTGCAGACAGATGTGGCTATCAATCCCGGTAACTCGGGCGGCCCACTGTTCAATCTTGAGGGCGAGGTCATCGGCGTTAATTCGCAGATTTTTACCCGATCGGGCGGATCTATCGGATTGTCTTTTGCGATACCCGCGGCGGTTGTCCGCAATGTTATTGAGCAGCTGAAAGAATCGGGCGAAGTGGTTCGTGGCTGGCTCGGTGTCAGTATTCAAGACGTAGACAGAGATTTGGCTGAGTCCTTCGGGTTGGATAGACCGAGAGGGGCGCTGATCGCCCAAGTAGGTGTTGGCTCTCCGGCGGAAAAGTCCGGTTTGGAAAGTGGTGACATCATTTTGGAGTTCGCGGGCCAGCCCATCAACAACTCGGCAGATCTTCCCCATGTTGTCGGGTTGATCGCGCCCGAGACGACGGTGCCGGTGCTCATCAGGCGAGACGGCAAAGATCGTCGTCTCAATGTTACGGTCGGGGGCCTTGATGCCGACCAGCGTCCCACCGTCGCAGCGACAGACGGTGAGCGGCAGGGAGCTCTGCTCGGCCTTGTGCTTGAAACCGCTGAGGATGCGATGATGGCTGAAATGGGCCTGCCGGGTGGTGTCGTTGTGCTCGAGGTGAGACCCGATTCACCGGCAGCTGATGGCGGCATTGCGGGTGGCGATGTCATTACTCGGCTCGGCAGCAACGCCATTCAATCGCTTGAGGACTTTGAGTCCGCGGTGGGTCAGTTGCAGCCCGGACAGTCAGTAGCTGTGAGGCTGATCAGACGAGGAGCACCCATGTTCCTGGCGATAAGAGTCCCGCAGCCGGAACAATAGGGCTAGAGGGACAAGCCCCGCGGCGAGGTTCAGTGCACTCAGCCGCTGGGTAGGCTAAAATCGCCCGCTTTGCCGAGCCAGAGGGGCTCGGCTGGCTTATGGACACGACTTGTGACGGCACTCAGCCACATACGAAATTTCTCGATCATTGCCCATATCGATCACGGTAAGTCCACGCTTGCTGACCGCTTCATTCAGCATTGCGGGGGCTTGACCGACCGCGAGATGGCAGAGCAGGTTCTCGACTCTATGGATCTCGAGCGGGAGCGCGGCATCACCATTAAGGCGCAAAGCGTAACGCTGAAATATGTTGCGAGAGACGGAGAGACCTATCAGCTTAATTTTATTGACACCCCCGGTCACGTGGATTTTTCCTACGAAGTATCGCGTTCGCTATCGGCCTGCGAGGGTGCGCTGTTGGTGGTTGATGCCGCGCAAGGCGTGGAAGCCCAGTCGGTCGCTAATTGCTATACCGCTATCGAGCAAGGACTCGAAGTACTCCCCATCCTCAATAAAATGGATCTGCCGCAAGCCGACCCCGATAAAGTCAAAATCGAAATAGAGGAAATCATTGGTATCGACGCTAACAATGCCTGTCCCGTCAGTGCGAAGACGGGGCTTGGGATCGAGGATGCGCTCGAATATCTGATTGAAAATATTCCCCCGCCGGTGGGCGACCGGGAGGCACCCCTTCAAGCGCTGATCATTGACTCTTGGTTCGATAATTACCTTGGTGTCGTGTCGCTGGTCCGCGTTACTCAGGGCACACTCAAAAAGCGCGATAAATTTATTGTTAAGTCAACGGGCAAGCAGTACCAGGCCGACATGATTGGTGTGTTTACACCACGCCGAACAGAAACACCTGTTCTTGAGGCGGGTGAGGTGGGCTTTATCGTCGCGGGTATTAAAGACATTAAAGGTGCCCCGGTGGGCGATACGCTTATCGCATCGGGATTCCCCGACACGCCTGTCCTGCCGGGTTTTAAGAAGGCCAAGCCACAGGTGTATGCCGGTATCTTTACCGTGTCCTCTGATGATTACGAGGACTTTCGGGACGCGCTGGGCAAGCTGACCCTCAATGACGCCTCTCTTTTTTATGAGCCTGAATCCTCTGATGCCTTAGGGTTTGGATTCCGCTGCGGATTTTTAGGCATGCTCCATATGGAAATTATTCAGGAGCGGCTCGAGCGTGAATACGATCTGGACCTTATTACTACTGCGCCGACGGTAATCTACGAAATCGAAACCAAAGATGGTGCCGTGATCAACGTTGATAACCCCTCAAAGTTGCCCGATGTGGGTGATATACAGGAAATGCGAGAGCCTATCGCACGCTGCACAGTGCTCACGCCGCAGGACTACCTGGGTAACGTGATCACCCTTTGTGTAGAAAAGCGTGGCATGCAGGTGGATCTTCAGTTTCTCGGCAATCAAGTGCAGGTGATCTACGATATTCCCATGGCCGAGGTGGTTTTGGACTTTTTCGATCGCGTCAAATCAGTGAGTCGGGGTTACGCTTCGCTAGACTACGGGTTCGATCGATTTGAAGCGGCGCCGCTGTCAAGATTGGATGTGCTGATCAATGGCGACAGGGTCGATGCACTGGCAGTTATTGTCCACCGAGACCATATTCAGAGTCGCGGTCGTGTGCTGACAGAAAAAATGAAGGAGTTGATTCCCCGGCAAATGTTTGACGTGGCCATCCAGGCTGCCGTTGGTGGCAAAATTGTCGCCCGCCAAACCGTCAAGGCACTGAGGAAAAATGTGACCGCTAAATGTTATGGTGGTGACGTGACGCGAAAGAAAAAGCTGCTGGAAAAGCAAAAGGCAGGCAAAAAGCGGATGAAGCAAGTCGGCAACGTGGAAATACCACAGTCCGCCTTTTTGGCCGTGCTTCAGGTTGATGGGTGAGGTGGGCCTTCGCTCGCCGAGATAACGACGGAGTAGGCTTTGAATATCGACTTTCCCTTGATCTTGGTCATCTTGGTATTTGGCAGTGGCTTTATTTGGTTGCTGGATGTGTTGCTGGCAGCTCGACCCAGACGGGCGCGGATAGCCGCGCTGCAAGCGCAGTTTCCGGGCTGGGATGTCAGCGGGTCCGCCGATGCTAAGCGTTTTGCTGAAACTGTCAGGCAAACGGCTGAAGAGCCCGCTATTGTCGAATATGCGCGCTCTTTTTTTCCCGTTTTGGCGGCAGTCTTTATTTTGCGATCATTTCTTTTCGAGCCCTTTCAAATACCGTCCTCATCTATGGTGCCCACTCTGGAAGTTGGCGACTATATTCTGGTCAACAAATATGCCTACGGATTACGTCTCCCTGTGCTGCGCTCGGAAGCCGTTTCGATTGGTAAACCTGAGCGCGGTGATGTCATGGTGTTTTTCCCACCGCACCAGAACAAGACCTACTACATCAAACGGGTCATTGGGGTGCCTGGCGATAAGATTAGCTATCGAAGCAAGCAGCTTCTGGTGAATGGCAAGCCGGTTCCTCGCGAATGGCTTAACGCCGATGCACGTTTCCGGGTAGGCTCGGAATCCCTTGGTGAGACGCCGCATCTAATGCAGATTGATGGCCGGCGACCCTCCCGCGATTTCACGGTAGTGGTCAAGCCTGGGCATTATTTTATGATGGGTGATAATCGCGACAACTCGAGTGACAGCCGTGTTTGGGGTCAGGTGCCGGAGAGAGATATCGTGGGCAAGGCTATCGCTATCTGGATGCACTGGGAGACTTTCCTCTCCATTCCATCCTTTGATAGGGTTGGCTGGATAAACTGAAGCGGGAGACTGTCATGGAAAGATTGTCATCACGTTCGCGTCAGCGCGGATTCTCATTTTGGGGCATCGCGCTCAACGTTTTAATTTTTGGAGCTTTCCTGGTCGTTGTGCTGCGAGTGACTCCTCTTTACGTCGAATATCTGACAGTGAAGGACGTTATCGTCCGTGCTGGCGCTGACTATGATCCAAGTAAGCAGGGGCTGGGGGATATTCGCACCCACATCCGAAAGCTGTTGAATACCTCTCAAATCTACGTCATTACAGCCGACGATGTTGAAATCGTTCGCGAAAAGGGCAAGGTCGTGATTGATGCTAACTACGAGGTGAGATTCCCGCTGGTGTGGATAATCGATGGCGTCATGAAGTTTGAAGATGTCCGGGTCGAAGTTGACGGCCGGTGACGGGCGCCCGATCACATCTTAGTCTCTCGATATTACAGCAGCGCATTGGGTATAGCTTTCAAAACACCGACCTGCTCCTGCAGGCGTTAACGCATCGCAGTGCAGCAAAAAGCAATAACGAGCGGCTGGAATTTATTGGTGATTCGGTAGTCAATCACGTGGTTGCGGTCGCGTTGTTCAATCAGTTTCCCGATGCCTCCGAGGGCGAGTTGAGTCGACGGAGGACCCAATATGTCCGCGGCAGCTTTTTAGCGCAAATAGCAGCTGGCTGGTCCCTAGGTGAGCAGCTCATTCTTGGCGCGGGTGAGCGCAAGAGTGGCGGGCGGCAACGCGAGAGTATTCTGGGTGATGCCGTGGAGGCGATTGCGGGGGCCATTCTCATTGACAGTGATTTGTCTACCGCCCGAGACGTTGTGCTCGCTTGGTTTGAGAATGCTTTGGAAGCGGCTCCCGCAGAGACTGACAGAGATCCCAAAACACGACTGCAGGAATGGCTTCAGGGACAGGGACTGCCGCTTCCGGTTTATACCTTGCGGGGCACTGAAGGTCCTGACCATGAGCAACACTTTCTTGTGGAATGTGATATTCAGCCCGTGGATGCCCCGTTTATCGGCGAGGGCAAGAGCCGGCGTGAGGCAGAACAAGCTGCTGCAAGTGCCGCGCTGGAGAGCGTGCTCAATGGATGAAGAGGCTACTCGCTGCGGCTACGTCGCCATCGTGGGTAGACCGAACGTGGGGAAATCCACGCTCTTGAATTACCTGCTGGGTCAAAAAATCAGTATTACGTCGCGAAAGCCCCAAACGACCCGCCATCAGGTCATGGGGATTTTTACTGATGGCCCTGACCAAGTTGTTTTTGTGGATACGCCTGGGATTCACAGAGAACAACCGCGGGCGATCAATCGCTATATGAACCGCGCAGCGAGTAGCGCGTTGGCGGATGTCGATCTTATTCTTTTTGTCGTTGACAGAAATCGCTGGACCGACGAAGACGACCGCGTACTCGAGCAAGTTCAGCTTGCAACCGCACCCGTGGCGCTTGTTATCAACAAGGTGGACCTTTTGCCAGAGCAGGAGGTTTTGCTCCCCTATAGCGCTTCTATGAAAGAGCGCTATGGCTTTGACTCCATCGTGCCTGTATCCGCACTGCGTCGAGCAAATATTGGTGTCCTCATGAACTACATTCGGGAGAGGATGCCTCGCGGAGCGCACTTTTTTCCAGAGGATCAGATTACTGATAGATCACAGCGCTTTCTGGCGGCTGAGCTGATTAGAGAGAAAATCGTTCGACAGCTCGGGGATGAGTTGCCCTATACCACGGCAGTAGAGATTGAGTCGTTTCGTCAAGAGGCCGCAATCCTGCATATTGACGCGTTAATCTATGTCGAGCGCACAGGCCAGAAGCGCATTCTCATCGGTGAAAAGGGCAGTCGCCTGCGCTCCATTGGAACCGAAGCCCGAAAGGATATGGAGGCGGCTTTCGACAGCAAAGTCATGCTCAAACTCTGGGTCAAAATCAAGACCGGGTGGTCAGACGATGACCGGGCGCTACGTAGCCTTGGCTTCGAGGACTATTAGCCGGTGGCCAGTACACTAGAACCCGCCTGGTTATTGCATCGAAGACCCTACCGTGACGGGAGTTTTTTGGTCGACTTCCTGACCCTAAGCTCGGGTCGCATCGGTGTTGTGGCGCGCGGGACCCGCCGTAAGCAACGCGGGGGCTCAACGGTGGGGCTGCTGCAGCCGTTTTCGCCATTGCTGATTGAGATGTCCGGAAAGGGTGAGCTAAAGACACTGCGGCGTGTGGAGCCAGCCGGTGCTCGACTTCATCTTGAGGGACGGCGCGTGTTCAGTGGCCTGTACATCAACGAGCTTTTAAGCAAGTTGTTGCCAAGGTATGAGCCTATTCCGGAGTTGTTTTCAGCTTACGGTGAACTCGTTGCACAATTTGAGCACGATGAAGCACTCGATGGTCTTCGCCGGTTTGAATTCTTGCTTCTGGAAACATTGGGTTATGGCGTTACCTTTTCTGAAGACGCTCACGGCGAAGCGATAGACGTTGCGCATGGGTATCGATTTGATCCTTTACAAGGCTTCCTTATTAAGCACTTTGAGGGTAGGGGCGAGGCGCGCAATGAAGCCAATGACACACTCTCTGGCACCACCCTGCTTGCCTTTCAGGCATGGAAAGAGGGCGCCGTGTTGAGTGTTGAGCACGCGCGTTTATTGCGCCAGATCGGACGGCAGGCCCTCTCGCATCAGCTGGCGGGTCGTTCCCTGCAAAGTAGAGAGTTGATGCGGCAGTTTCTGAGTGGGCAGATAAACTCACCGGACCAACCCGATGGCCCTCCAGCGATGAGTAAAGCCTGAGTTACGGCTATAATTCTCGCCTTCGATAACGCCAATTGAGACCAAGAGCCTTGCCTGACTACAACACCATTGAGCATGTCATTGGGGAAACACCCCTGGTGAGATTGCAACGACTGCCGGGCCAGACCAGCAACACAATCCTCGTGAAGCTCGAGGGCAACAACCCGGCGGGCTCAGTCAAGGATCGCCCCGCTATGAGCATGATCGCTCAGGCGGAGGCGCGGGGTGATATTAATCCAGGCGACACCTTGATTGAGGCCACGAGCGGCAACACCGGAATCGCGCTAGCCATGGCAGCGGCGATCAAAGGGTATCGCATGGTTCTCATAATGCCCTCGCATATGACCGCGGAGCGAAAGTGGGCCATGGCGGCCTACGGCGCCGAGCTTATTGAGGTCAGCTCTGCCGAGGGTATGGAGGGCGCTCGAGATCTTGCCCTTGCTATGGAG
>CBFHQV010000066.1:0-12536 GCA_965658055.1 Luminiphilus sp.
CGCACAGCAAGAGTTGCAGTATTTACGTTATGGCGCTTGAAGTGAGTAGACACGGGTATACTTGCCGGTGGAGGCCACATCATGTCGGGCAATAGCTTTGGAAAATTATTTTGCGTAACCACCTTTGGTGAAAGCCATGGGGCGGCGCTAGGCGCTATTGTCGATGGTTGCCCGCCCGGCATGGCGCTGTCATCTGCCGACTTGCAGCGCGACCTTGATCGCAGAAAGCCAGGCCAGAGCCGGTATACGACACAGCGGCGTGAGGGCGATGATGTGGAAATACTCTCGGGTGTATTTGAGGGTGTGACAACGGGAACTCCGATCGGGCTGCTTATTAGAAATACCGATCAGCGCTCAAAAGACTACAGCAAAATCAAAGACCAGTTTCGCCCGGCGCATGCAGACTATACCTATCAGCAGAAGTACGGCCTGCGTGACTATCGGGGCGGTGGCCGATCCTCCGCGCGCGAGACCGCCATGCGGGTAGCTGCAGGTGCCATTGCAAAAAAATGGCTGGCGGAAAAGTACAATGTTTCCATACGCGGATATCTCTCCCAGCTTGGCCCTCTGAAGGCAGTCAGCCACGATTGGTCTCTCGTGGAGCAGAACCCTTTTTTTTGCGGCGATGCCACATTAGTACCCCAGCTGGAAACCTACATGCAGGCGCTGAGCAAAGAGGGCGACTCAATTGGTGCCCGTCTTGAGGTGGTAGCCGAAGGTGTACCGCCGGGACTAGGAGAGCCAGTATTTGATCGTCTTGATGCCGATATTGCCGGCGCCCTCATGAGCATTAACGCGGTCAAAGGTGTCGAAATTGGGGCGGGCTTTGGTGTTGTGGAGCAGAAAGGGTCAGAGCATCGCGACGAGATAACACCGGCAGGTTTTCTGACCAATGAGGCGGGGGGTATTCTCGGCGGGATCTCCTCTGGCCAGACGATTACAGCAAGCCTTGCCCTCAAGCCAACCTCCAGTATTCGGCTGCCGGGTAAAAGCGTCGACATCGATGGCAATCACGCGGAAGTCGTGACTACCGGTCGGCATGATCCCTGCGTTGGTATTCGTGCTGTGCCCATCGCAGAAGCCATGATGGCATTGGTTCTCATGGACCATGCCCTGCGGCAGAGGGGGCAGAACGGCGACGTTCACTCCAGGACGCCCCAGATTCCGGGATCACCGCTCGCTTCTTGACCGAGCGTTAACATCTTTACAGAGGGTGTCTCTATGGTGTGGAAGCGCGCCTCGCGCAACAAGTGGCGAACCCTTGTGCTTGGACTGGGCGCGGTTATTGCCTTGCTCTGGGGCGCTGTTGATATCGTAGGCGTGCCCCCCAAAAATTTAGCTTGGCTATTACTTCAGGCACTGGTGGCCATCGGCGCGGTGATTGTTCTTGCGGCCATGGCGGGCTGGCTTTTACACCGCCTGCGCCGGTCAAGGCAGCGGGGTTCCTGATCTGCCTCTGAGTGCAGCTCAATGCAGGTCGATTTCAAGGGTCATGGCCTCGGCAATCTCCTCGAGTCTTGCGTGGAGCATGGCGACATCGACGTTGGCGGGAACATTTACCTCGAGCGTAGCTTTGAACATCGGCTCACCGGTGAAAGGCGCATTCTCAACCCGGGTCTCCATGGCGACAATATTAATATTTTCCTCCGAAAGTGCGTGAGAAACCTCTTTAATAATTCCTGCTCTGTCGGGACCCAGAACCTCCAGCCGATGGCTGGCTGACGTCACTGTCTCCGAGTTTGCAACGGGGGTTACGCGCACCGAGGCCTTGCCGCTTGGGAGTTGGGTCAGATCGGTCTCGAGGTTTTGTGCGTTTTCTGGCGGCAGAGCGATCAAGATGAGGCCCGCGAATTTCCCCTCCAAATGGCTGAGCTGGCTTTGTAACCAATTGCCCCCATGAACCCGGATACACTCCGCGACCTGCTCTACCAGACCGGTACGGTCGTTGCCGATAAAAGACACAATGAAATGTTGAGGCATAGTTCCTTCGCTTAAGACCGCTGAAAACGGCTATAGTACGCGGTATTGCACGCGATAGCTCACAGAGGGAGTAGAGATATGTTTCGGACTAGAATTCTCATGGTGCTGACCGGACTGATGTTGGCGCCCTTGGCTAGCGCTCAGCTCGACTGGGACACAGCGCTAAATGGCAAGCATCGCGCTGAGGGTAACGCTGCACGCAATGAGGCCAGGCATCCCCGCGAAACCCTGGAGTTTTTTGGGTTGAAGCCCGAAATGACAGTGCTCGAGGTGTCTCCCGGTGGCGGCTGGTATACCGAGGTACTCGCGCCGCTGTTACGCGACAATGGGAAGTTGATTGCGGCCCATTACTCGCCTAATGGAGGTGCGTATGCACGTCGCTCTCTGGGGGGGTTCTTGGCAAAACTTGGTGCCGATAACGATACTTACAGTGGTGTTGTCGTTGGTTTCCTCCAGCCACCGACCGATATGGCTCCGGTCCCACCCGAATCGGTAGATATGGCACTGGCTTTTCGCAATGTGCACTCTTGGATGCGGATGAATCAGGTCGAGATGTTTTTCGCCTCAATCTATGATGCTCTGAAGCCCGGTGGGGTCTTTGGCATTGTTCAGCATCGGGGCGTTGCCGGTAGCGATATTGAGACCATGAAAAAAACCGCTTATGTCTCAGAGGCACAGGTCATCGAGTTCGCCGAATTGGCGGGCTTTAGTCTGGAGGCGGCGAGTGAGATCAATGCCAATCCAAAAGACACCAAAGATTATCCCGGGGGCGTGTGGACACTTCCGCCCAGCCTCAGTCAGGGCGATGAAGACCGAGAGAAGTATCTGGCGATTGGTGAGAGTGATCGTATGACCCTTAAATTCCGGAAGCCCAAGGAATAAGCGCTGAAAGGTCGATAGCATGCTGATGCTTTTATCGGGGAGGCACCCATGGGGGTCTACGTGGATGTCTTGGTGTAACTGATCATGACGAGTACGGAAGAAAATTTGGATATTGCCTGCGTTGATGCGATTGGATTGCGCTGTCCTGAGCCCATGATGCTGCTGCACGCGGAAATGCGCCAAGTGGGCCCAGGCAGCCATGTTCGCCTGCTCGCAACCGATCCTTCTACCGAACGAGACGTGGCAAAATTCTGTCAGTTCTTAGGTCATGAACTGGTCGAGTCCGAGAGGGTGGAAGGGCAGTACCGTTTCCTTATTCGTAAGAGCAGTTGATGCTTTACAAGAAAACTGGGCCGGACATGACATTGCGTAGCCATGACATCATCGCGATATTCAACGAGCTCTTTTTAGCGGAAGAAAATACACAGCTCTGTGGAGGGCTAGGAGAGCCTCTATATCAACCTTCGAGGAACGGGCCCGCTAGAGTAGGGTTCCGTTATGATTTTTGCCGAAGCGCCTTGCATGAGGTGGCGCACTGGTGTCTGGCGGGGAGTGCGCGGCGCGAAGTTGAAGACTACGGGTATTGGTACACCCCGGATGATCGATGTGAGCTGCAACAAGCGGCTTTTTTCCGTGTTGAGGTAAAGCCACAAGCCCTGGAAGCGATCTTTTGTGAAGCAGTCGGGCTTCAATTTCGGGTGAGCTTGGATAATCTGAGTATCGCAATTGCCCAAGATAGTGTGGACAAATTTTCAACTGAGGTAGACGTCGCAAAGACTCGCTTTATGGCCCAAGGGCTGCCGCGACGTGCACGGCTATTCTATGAAGCGCTAAAGCGTCACGCGACGTCACAGGTGCCGCAACAGCCTGCAGCCTTCCACGTCGAGCTAAAGGCCTCCTAGTTCCGTGGGATACCGTATCGTCGCGGATGATCTCATTCAAATTACACCCTCTTTGCGGCGTATAGCGGACAGCTTGACGTTGCTTCCTGGTCAGGCCATTGAGCCTCGGCATGTGGCCGACGCTGACATGTTGCTCGTGAGGTCTATTACGCGGGTCGATAAGGAGCTTCTCAAAAATTCTCCGGTGTCGAGGGTGGGGACGGCAACAGCAGGCACCGATCACCTTGATCTTGGTTATTTGCAGGCGAAAAATATTCAATGGGCCAGCGCCCCGGGCGCCAACGCTCGTGCAGTGGTTGAGTACGTACTCTCCGCGGTGGCGCACATGAATTTTTTGCCAACCCTGCTATCCGGCGAGCCTATTGGTATCGTGGGGTTTGGGCATGTGGGTGGACTGCTGGCCAGCGTAGTGCATGCTTTGGGCGCGAAGCCCTGCGTCTGGGATCCCTGGGTGGATATCCCGGCTTGCTGGCGGGGAGACTCCTTCGAGCAGGTGCTGGCAGCGCCTATTGTATCGCTACATGCAGCTCTCCATGAACGCTCGCCATGGCCCAGCGTCGATTTGATTGATGGCCCTAGGGCGCGCCAAATGCAGCCAGGCCAACTACTGATCAACGCAGCTCGCGGGGGGCTGATTAATTCACCGGCGCTAAAAATTCTCGCGGATCGAGGTGTCCAGCTAGTGATGGATACGTGGCCCGGGGAGCCTGACATTGAGGCAAGACAGCTTGAAGCGGTCGCCTTGGCGACCCCGCATATTGCGGGTTACAGCCTAAGGGCAAAACAGCGGGCTACTGATGATGTCATTGCGCTTCTTGTCGGGGGAGAGAGCATGCCAACAGTGATGCAGGCCATTGATAACGCCGACTGTGGTTGGGCAATTGACATTGCGGAGTGGTTGAAGGGCGTTTTAATCGAACATTACAATCCTGCGGTGGATGATGCGGCCCTCCGCGCTGTCGCGTCACCCAATATAGCGAGCGAGGGCTTCGAACGGCTCCGACGAACCTACGTCTTAAGGGGAGAGTTGGCGGGGAGTCGACTGCCTTACAGGCACCGGGTCGATTCTACGATGAAAAGAGCGGCCGCGGCGTTGGGCTTTGAACTCGATAACGAGAGAGCCCAGTAAGAGCGCATGTGAAAAAGTAGAGGGAGCAGAGTAATGGCTGATAGTAGAGATGAGAGTGAAGTCGGCGCAGATCACGGCGACGCCTTTTGGCGTGAAAAGCTGACTGACGACGAGTATGCCGTGTTGCGTAACAAGGGTACTGAGCGGGCCTTTACTGGTGAGTATTGGGATGTGTTTGACGACGGTACCTATCACTGCCGCGGGTGTGGTGAGCCTTTGTTTACCTCCGAAAGTAAATTCGATAGCGGCTGTGGTTGGCCCAGTTTTGATAGGGCATTGAGTCAAGAAGCGGTTGCGGAGGCGCGCGATACCAGTCATGGAATGATTCGAACCGAGATCCTCTGCAAAAATTGTGGTGGCCACTTGGGTCATGTGTTCCCGGATGGCCCCACGGATACCGGTCTGCGCTATTGCGTGAACAGCCTGTCAGTTCGCCTCGAGTCAGATACAGACTAGCCCCTCAAGGCTGCCTTACCGCTTCAGATCAAGGTTGTGCTTGTTGGCTCTGCCAGCCGCGATAAAGGAAGTGAACAAAGGCTATCCAGAGGGCGGCATAGGCGAGGTAGTAACCCCAATCCGCGAGAAAAAAACCGATTCCTATGCCGATCACCGGCAGCATTGCCAGCCAGTGACCGGTGACCCAGGCATTGTGTCGCCACGATATCAAGACCGCGCTAATCGCCGACACCACCATAAGCACGCAGAAGATACCGCGGGCAACGTTTGAGACACCCATCAAGCCGCCCGCAACGAGAGCAATCAAACCCGCTGCGCTATGGGTAATTACGTCCCAGCCAATTCGATTCGCCATTGGGGTGCTCCTGCTCGTGCCTATTCGTTAACGTCTACCGGGGCTATCTATTAACTTCCGCCAAGGCTTGCTATTAACTTCCGCCAAGGCTTGATCGTTAGCTTCTGCCAGAGCAGGCTACCCGTTGCCATGAGAGCTGTCGACGGTGGCGGCGCCGTCATCCTGAGTGGTAGTGGCTGCTGCACCTAACGCCAAAGGTGAGTTTCAACCGAGGGCAGAGGCGCGACAGGGCACAAAGGCGGATTAAAAACCACCTGACAAAAACGCAATAAGATACTGAAAAATATATATATTGGAGCGGGTAACGAGGTTCGAACTCGTGACCTCGACCTTGGCAAGGTCGCGCTCTACCAACTGAGCTACACCCGCTTAAATGGCGTCCCCTAGGGGGTTCGAACCCCTGTTCCCGCCGTGAAAGGGCGGTGTCCTAGGCCACTAGACGAAGGGGACGCAACGTCTCTGACACCAGAGGACGCGCATCTTAGTGGGGGTGGGATGCTACGTCAACCCGCGCCATCGCTTGATCGGCTTGCATTAGTTACACTACGCGCGCCCGGCTGTATGCTCAAATCAATCAATGGAACCCCTATGACCCCGGCCCTGAAAATACAAGGACTGCGTAAGACCTATCAGAACGGTTTTGTTGCACTGGATGGTATCGACCTAGAAGTCGCTCAAGGCGATTTTTTTGCCCTCCTGGGTCCGAATGGCGCGGGTAAGTCGACCACCATCGGCATTATTTCCTCGCTGGTCACCAAGAGCGCGGGCAAGGTGATCGTGCATGGGGTCGATATAGATATCGATTACCCGGGGGCGAAAAAGTTTCTTGGCATTGTTCCTCAAGAGTTCAACTTCAACGTCTTTGAAAAGGTAGAAGACATACTGACCAATCAGGCCGGCTATTACGGCATTCCCTACGGTATCGCCAAAGAGCGTACCGAGCATTACCTGAATCGGTTGGGGCTGGCCGAAAAAAGGCATGAGCCGGCACGAAATCTTTCAGGCGGTATGAAGCGTCGCCTTATGATCGCCAGAGCGCTGATTCACGCACCCAAACTGCTCATCCTTGATGAGCCTACGGCTGGGGTGGATATTGAGATGCGCCGAGCCATGTATGAATTTTTAAGAGAAATCAATGCGGCGGGGACCACTATCATCTTAACCACCCATTATCTTGAGGAGGCGGAGGCGTTGTGCCGAAACATAGCCATCATCAACCATGGGAAGATCGTCACAAATCGCTCTATCCGAGAGCTGCTTCGTGATCTGAATAAGGAAGTGTTTCTGTTGGATTGTGCGGATACGCTACCAGCAGAAATTACAGTGAATGGCTTTGAGTTAAAGCGTCGTGATGATCATTGCTTGGAGGTTGTGATTAACAAGGGTCAGGATCTCACCGCCGTGTTTCGCACCCTAGGCGAAAAGCAAATATCAGTGGTCAGTATGCGCAATGAGGCCAATCGACTGGAGCAAATGTTTGTTAGCTTGCTGGAGCAATCCGCATGACCTTATTCGAACAATATATCGCCTTACTCACCATCGTGCGCAAAGAAATTCGCCGCTACCTGCGGATCTGGTCACAAACATTGCTACCAAGCGCGATCACAATGTCGTTGTATTATGTGATATTCGGCAGCCTCATTGGCTCCCGAATCGGCCAGATGGGCGGGTACAGCTACATGGAGTTTGTTGTGCCAGGTCTGATCATGATGGCTATCGTGACCAACTCCTACGCTAACGTTGCCTCGTCGTTTTTCGGCGCGAAGTTTAACCATAGCGTTGAAGAGCTCTTGGTATCACCGGTGCCGAGTTATGTGATTCTCTGGGGCTACGTTATTGGTGGTGTCACCCGCGGAGTGCTGGTTGCTATTATCGTGACCGCGGTTTCTTTGTTTTTCACCAAACTCGCGATGAATAACGCCACGATCGTTGTCGCCGTGATTGTGTTGACGTCGGTGCTTTTCGCACTGTTTGGTTTTATTAACGGCGTCTTTGCCAACACGTTTGACGATATCAGCATTGTTCCGACCTTTGTCTTGACTCCCTTGATCTATTTGGGCGGGGTTTTTTACTCGCTGGACCTTCTCCCCGATTTTTGGGCGATGGTCTCTCGTGCCAATCCATTGGTCTATGTGGTTAATGCATTTCGGTACGGTATGCTTGGCGTCAGCGACGTTAATATAACCGTAGCTTTTAGCATGATTATTGCTTTTGTTATTAGCGCTTACCTGTATTCTTTGTATTTGCTCAACAGCGGCAAACGATTGAGGAGTTAGTCAGAGATGGCGGAGGTGCTTGGCCAACAAGTATCAGCACCCACTCGATATGCCCCAGATGTGCTGGAGGCGATTCGCCGCCAGGGCGACTCTGCAGGCAGACTGTTTGGGGTGGATGTTTGGCACCTCTATGAACTGTCTTGGTTGGTTGGGCACCACGCAGGAGCTTCCCGCCCCAGTCAGCATGTGGGCGTATTAGCCATACCCGCGGACTCTCCGGCAACAGTGGAATCAAAGTCACTAAAACTTTATTTGAATTCCCTCAATTTCGAGTCTTTTAGCTCGGATGCAGAGGCCGTGGCGTGTATTCAGAACGATCTCTCTCCAATTTGTGGTGTGCGTCCCGAATTGCAGCTGTATGGGCCCACTGAAATCGGCCTCATTACCAAAGAGCCGATAGCAGAGCTGCTTGATGAACAGATAACAGTGGACACGGCCTCGATCGTGCCTGACAGTTTGGCAGACGATGAAGGCGCCCAAGAGAGGGTGTCCCTAATGAGCCACCGATTGCGCTCGCTATGCCCAGTAACCGCCCAGCCCGACTGGGCTACTGTCGTGATTCAGCATCAGGGCCGCCAAATTAATAGACAGGGGTTGCTTGCCTACATCGACTCTTTTCGAGAGCACCAAGATTTTCATGAACAATGCATTGAGGCTATTTTCGGTCGGTTAGTTGATGACTTGGCTCCTAATGCGCTCACGGTGACCGGCTACTATCAGCGACGTGGCGGTATTGACATCACCCCCCACCGATCCACCCAGCCCATATCAACCCCTCTCTTTCGTATGGGCCGGCAATAACGATGCTGTTGCGCGCGCTCCTACTATCGGTGTTGGCCTTATGGTCTGCGCTGACCCTTGCACAGTCTACGGCACGGCCGCTTGGGGTCGCGGAATCGGACTTAAAGGCGGTATTTATTGTTCGACTGTTAGATTTCATTCAAAGCGATTCGCCGCCCGTGACATCAGTTATCTGTGTAGTGGGTGAAAGCGAGACCGGATCAGCGCTCTACCGATTGGCGGCTTCAAGAAACGACAAGCCCTTGTCCATTAGGTCGATCAACGGCGATGAAGGGGTTCCTCAGTGCAATCTTTTGTACTTGGCTGACGGTTTTGAAAGCCTGTTTGCCCTGAACGTTACTGACACGAAGGTATTGACGGTGAGTGACATGCCAGAGTTTGCGCACAACGGCGGTATGGTTGAACTCACCAGAACGCAAAATAGAGTGGCCTTAACGATCAATACCGGAGCCACTGCTGCCGCCAGCATCCAATTAAGTAGCCGCCTGTTGTCTCTGGCGACAGTGATAGGCCCAGAAGAGCCTGCGCGTTATGAAAACTAAAACGATACTTCGGCAGAGTGCCGCCATCGTAGCCTGGGTCACGGCAGGTGTGCTGGGCGTCGTATTGCTCGTTGTTTTAACGCTGACCAGTCGAAACTACTACGATACAACAGTCAACCAGGGGCGGACATTGGCTCGGATGACGGCGGACAATCTCACGGCCGCCGTGGCCTTTGAGGACGTCGAGACTGCCAGGAGCTTTCTACAAACGCTATCCAAATCAGAGAATATTCTCCGAGGTGAAGTTAGTACGAGTGAGCGCAGCGTATTTGTTGAATACGTCGTGCGATCGCCGCAGCTAGAGCGCTTCGCGCTCCCCTTGAGGGAGAGTATTCTGCTCGATACCGAGGTGCTCGGCGAGGTTACGCTTTGGGTAGATGTTTGGCCAGCCTACCGATCTTCATTGCTATGGGCCTCGTTTGGACTGGCGTGTTGGCTGATAGGGACGGTGGTTGCCTACCTGTTGGCGCGTAAATTTTATGCCCAAATCACGCGGCCGATTTTTCGACTTTCTTCCCTCATGGGATCTATCGCCTCAACGGAAGTCTATAGTCAACGTTTCAAAGAGGATGTGATCGAAGACGTCAACCAGCTGGGGCGGGCATTCAATGCCATGCTGGCCACTATCCAGGATCGAGAGGAGCGGCTCCGACAGGCTATCGTTGAGCTGGAGACGGCCCGGGATTCTGCACAGGCTGCCGTGCGGTCGAAAAGCGCTTTTATGGCCAACATGTCCCATGAAATACGAACCCCCATGAATGGCATCCTTGGGATGACGTCTTTGCTCGGCAAAACTACTTTGGATGATCAGCAAAGGCGTTACTTCAGTACCGTAGAGGACTCCGCTAACTCACTGCTATTGGTGATTGACGATCTCCTTGACTTCTCAGAGCTTGAATCGGGTCGGCTAAAGTTGATTGAGGAGCCTTATAGCCCGGAGGATATTTTGGCCTCTGTTTATACGTTTTTTACCGAGACCGCCAAGGACAAAGGCCTAGGATTTGGCGTTTCTACCCCTGTAGATCTTCCACAGAAGGTGTTGGGAGATGCGCGGCGAGTTCGTCAGGTCCTACTTAATCTTGTCGGAAATGCGCTGAAGTTTACGGAACAGGGTAAAGTAGCCATGTCAGTCAGTGAGCGTAGAGAGGGCTCCCGCCGCTTTCTGCGATTTGCGGTCAGCGATACCGGTATAGGTATTGCGGAATCAAAGCACTCCCAGCTGTTTTCGGAGTTTTTTCAGGCGGACCTTTCCTCGACCCGTCGCGCTGGCGGTACCGGCCTTGGGCTTGCCATCAGCCAGCGGCTCGTGAAGTTAATGGGCGGGACGATCGAGTTTCAAAGCCGCTTGGAGGAGGGTTCGACGTTTTGGTTTGACGTCCCCATTGTCGAGACCGTTGCCAACCCATTCAGCCGAGCTCTTCGAAAGACCAGTAGTTCTAATGCTGCGCCCACGGCGGCACCCGAGCCCGTCCATTTCCCCGGAAATATACCCATAATGGTCGCGGAAGATTCGGAGGTGAATCAGCTTATCATCAAGGAGATGCTCGGCACGATGGGCCTCACGCCGGATATTGTTAACAACGGCGAAGAAGCGGTGGCTCTATTCCCAACTAGAGCATACGAGCTCTTGCTTATGGATATTCAAATGCCAGTCATGGACGGTGTCGAGGCGACCAGGCAAATACAAGCCATACAGGCATCGGGAGTTAACAAGAATTGCGCTATTGTCGGGCTTTCAGCGCATGCAGCCCGTGGCGACCGGTCCCGGTATTTGAGTATTGGCATGCGTGACTACTTGACTAAGCCAATTGACCTTGCGCGATTAGAGAGTATGCTGAAGGAGCAATTAGCATCAGCCGCTACAGACACAACCTGGAGATAACTAACAGAGAGAAGTTTCGGGGGGGGTAATAATGATAATGTATCAGCCATGGGTTCAGACCAACCTATTCCGTGCAATAGCCACCGCTATAATAAGTTGCTTGGGCTTTTATGCTGGGACGCTGTCAGCCCAAACAGTACCCGCCGATCTGCTGGATGTGTCGCTCGAGGATTTGTTTTCTGCGAACGTAATCGAGGACGACGTTGCGAAAAACCGGTGGCACTTGTCCTATTCATACGGTCGATCAACGTTTGATGAATATCGTGACGGATCAGACCGTCTGACCTACGATGACGTTCTTTGGAGTGGGCCAGGTGAGGTTAAAACCCGTGAAAACTTTCCGGTTGTGCCCACCAAAATCACCCAGGAAGTGCACTCTGTACTGCTTGCTTACGATGTCAATGACCGCCTGGGAGTCCGTCTCTTCGTTCCTTTTATTGAGCAAAGCACGGACCACATTTCGATTGTTCCAAACTATAACGACTTCAACATTTCCTCCGATGGGGTCGGCGACGTGGTGGCGATGGCGGAATACAGTCTTGGTGCCACGCTCAATAGCGCTTGGCGGGTGATTGGCGGTGTGAGCATTCCTACCGGCAGCATCGATGAAGAGGGGGACACTCCCAGAGCGCCAGGTAACCAACAGTTGCCATACACCATGCAAATCGGATCGGGCACTTGGGACATCCCCTTAGGCTTGGTTTACGAAAAGTACGGCGAGCAGTTTAGTTGGGGGGCTGAGGTCCAAGGCAAAGTGCGTTTGGGTGAGAATGATCGCGATTACCGGTTGGGCCACCGGCTGGGCGCGGCTGTTTGGACTTCGGTCCTCACCAACTCGGGTTTTAGGCCCGGCGTTCGCCTTGGCTACAGCTGGCAGGATGAAATTGACGGCGAGGATGCAAGCCTTTCCATCCCGAATCCCGCCTTTCCCTATCCAGCACCAGTAACCGATCCGAGTGCTTTTGGTGGCCAGCAAATAGACCTGTCGGTGTACGTCGACTTCCCGATCGTCGCAAGCTGGTCCGGGCGCATCGGCTACACCAAGCCGATTTGGTTCGATTTGAATGGCCCGCAATCGGCTCAAAATTACCATCTTGCTTTAACACTAACGACTGGGTTCTAAGCAGGTCGCATCGCGTTTCAGGTGTGTTGTGTGTGCAGATTGTGCAGGTTCGAGCTGATTTCTCGCTGGAGCCTGCAGATCGTGTGTGTTATCTTCCCGCGCCAAACGGAGAGGTGGCCGAGTGGTCGAAGGCGCACGCCTGGAAAGTGTGTATACGGCAACGTATCGAGGGTTCGAATCCCTCCTTCTCCGCCATCCAAATAAAAAC
>CBFHQV010000067.1:0-12488 GCA_965658055.1 Luminiphilus sp.
CGTCATCAATCAGCAGGTTGATATTGGGCTTATCGAGGATGAGATGAGCCATCCGATGTTACACCTGACACCGTGGTTGGATGATGAGCTGGTGGTTTTTTGCAGCCCGGGCCATCGATTGGCGGCAAAGGGGCGTCTGTCTGAAAAAGATATCGTCAATGAACGCTGGATACTGCGGGAGAAAGACTCAGGCGCACGGCAGCGCTACGATCAGACCTTCTCTCGCCTACTTCCCGACTTGCAGCTATATCTAGAGTTCCGGCACAACGAGCCAATTCGTCGTGCGGTTGAGCAAGGTCTGGGTATCGGTTGTCTGTCAGAAAAAGTGCTGGCGTCCCACTTTGAAAGCGGTGCGCTCATTCCGTTACGGTTACCTGCGGGTTATCAAATGCAGCGACGGTTTTTTATCTGCACGCGTCGTGAGGGCTATCAGCGCACCGCGGTGGCGTCTTTCGTTAAGCTATGTCTTGATGGCTTGCCCTAGCGGCACGCATCGCGCATCCCGCCGCCATGCTCAACCCCATTACCGCAAAATGATTAACGGGACAGACGCGTTTTCTATCATGCGGATGGTATTGCTACCGAGGAAGAGGTGGCGAATTTTGGAGTGAGAGAACGCACCCATAATGATCAGTCCCAGCTGATGCTGTTCTCGGTATGCGTCAAGAGCCTCAAAGGTATCGCCTTCGGGTGTGGCTGCGATCACCTCAAAGCCTGCTTCTCGGAGACGATCATTCGCGGCTTGGAATTGCGCTTTTTGAGTCCCAGACTTCGCGTTCACCATCACCAAGTGACAGGGCAAGCCGGAGAGTAAGCCTCCACTTATCACTCTTTCTAAGGATCGCTCTGCAGTCTCCTGCCCATCATAGGCCAACATGAAGCTCGTTGGCGGCGCGAACTGGTGAGGGACAATTAACAGCGAGGTGTGTATCTGCCTGATGAGCGTTTCAATGTGCGAACCCACGGCTGAGAAATCATGCGCCATACCGTGATCTTGCCCAGCTTTGCCCACAACCATGAGCCTAGCTTGTTGCTCAAGATCTACAAGCGCATCGATAAAGTCACCGTGACGAAGCTTTGTTTCAACAGCCTTCAAACCCAGGCTCTCAGCTCGTTTATTTGCAGCTTCTAAAAGTGCGCGCCCGTGACGGAGAGCCAGTTGGCTGCGTTCATGATCCAACTCGGCAATTCGCTCCATCAAATCGCTTTGTGCGCCAAGACCTATAGCGCCGCTTAGGTCATCCGCGCCATGTTGCAGCTGCTTTTCGAGCGTGTGCAAGAGCAAGAGTGGTTTGTTTAATCGACCGCATACCCATGCAGCCGCATCAGTGACCGGAAGATTCATCGGAGAGCTATCGATGGATGCGATAACGTAGTTCATGCGAGGCTCCCTAGTGACCGCCCAATAGTTTTTCGACTTCGGCTGGATCGTTGTGAACACCAAACTTGTCGATCACTGTCTCGGTGGCCTCATTCATGCCCACAAGATAGACATTAGCGCCCTCCCGTCTGAACTTGATGACAACCTTATCGAGAGCGGCGACAGAAGTAACGTCCCAAAAATGCGCTTGTGTGAGGTCTATCGTAATGTTCTCGACGGCTTCCTTAAAGTCAAAAGCCGCAATGAAGGGCTCGCTCGAAGCAAAGAATACCTGGCCGACCACCTCGTAATAGCGATGACTGTCTGTTGACTGCGAGCCGTCTTTGACCACCATAAAGCGACCGATCTTGTGGGCGAAAAATAATGATGCGAGCAGGACGCCAACAAAAACGCCGATGGCGAGGTTGTGGGTAATGACCACCACCGTCACAGTGACCACCATGACAATATTACTCGACAGTGGGTTGTGCCTAAGCTTGCGCACAGACACCCAAGAAAAGGTGCCAATGGATACCATAATCATCACGGCAACCAGCGCAGCCATTGGGATCTGCCGTAGCCAGCTGTCTAGAAACACCACCATAACGATGAGCACGACGCCCGCGGTGAGCGTGGACAGTCGGCCCCTACCGCCGGATTTTACGTTGATTACCGACTGCCCAATCATTGCGCATCCGGCCATACCGCCAAACAGGCCGGCGATGATGTTGGCGATGCCCTGGCCCTTACACTCGCGGTTTCGATCGCTTTCAGTATCGGTTAGATCGTCAACAATGGTCGCTGTCATCAGCGACTCAAGTAGCCCCACAACGGCGAGACCTGCCGAATACGGCAAAATGATCATGAAAGTTTCGAACGTCAGCGGAACATCTGGCCATAAGAAAACAGGCAAGGTGTCAGGTAGCGACCCCATGTCACCCACGGTGCGCACATCGATGCCAAAGGCGATGCTGATAGTGGTAAGCAGTACGATGCAAACCAAGGGCGAAGGTATGAATTTGCCAATAATGGGGATTAGCGGGAATAGGTAAATAATTCCAAGACCGGCTGCTGTCATGAGATAGACATGCCACGTCACGTTAGTGAGCTCGGGAAGTTGGGCGGTGAATATGAGGATAGCGAGGGCATTCACAAATCCAGTGACCACGGACCGTGAAACAAATCGCATGAGGCTTCCGAGCCGCAGAAATCCTGCGAGCATCTGCAGAAGCCCGGTCAGCAATGTTGCGGCGAGCAGATAGTCTAGGCCATGGTCGCGAACCAGTGTCACCATCACTAGCGCCATCGCGCCGGTCGCGGCTGAGATCATTCCGGGGCGGCCTCCGACAAAGGCAATCACCGTCGCTATGCAAAAGGACGCATAAAGCCCAACACGCGGATCTACACCGGCGATAATGGAAAATGCAATGGCCTCGGGTACCAGCGCAAGAGCCACCACAAGTCCCGCAAGCAGATCAGCGCGGATATTACTGAGCCATTGAGCTCTTAAAGTATCTAGCATGTGGCAAACGTTATCATCGACTATGAGGCTGCTGTTCCTACGGGGTGGCCTTCGTTCCGGGTCACTCTCGGAAGCCCCTTTACATCAGCAGGATCTAGGACCGGTAGATGATGCAGCAAGAATTGTCCTCTTATGATCGAGCTGATCAATGAAGTTCCTGGCAACAAAGGGCATACTTTGGCGATTGGTGGCGAACCGGGTTGATGCCGATTGAAGATCCCTACGAGGGGCTGCGAACACGCCTGTCCCACGACCTGATGCAGGTAGCGCTCAGGGCGCTGTTAATTGTTTTGGTGCTATGGATCTGCGCAAAACTCTTCCTGCCTTTTGCGCCGCTTCTTGTGTGGGCGCTTATTCTCGCGGTGACGCTGTACCCACTCCATCAGCGGCTTATGGTCAAGGTCGGTGGCCGGCCGCGTCTATCAGGCATCATTCTGGCCGCTCTCGGGTTGGTGTTGTTGGGGCTGCCCACGGTTATGCTGGGCATTTCTCTGGTCGATCATCTCGGCATTTCGCTCGCCGCCTGGCGCGCCAGCGGCGGTACCATCCCGCCACCGGATCCCGCAGTGCGTGACTGGCCCGTTGTTGGATCGGCACTGCATGATTATTGGCTGGGGTTATCGGAGAACCTGCAAGAGACGCTGCGAGCTCATTCGGACACGGTCCGGACGGCGCTTCGTCGCCTTGTGAATGGCACGGGCGGTGTAATCACGACGGTGTTCACGTTCATTGGCGCGCTCCTTATTGCCGTGGTTATTATGATCTACGGCGCACAACGCAGTGATGCTGCGCGGCGTATTTCAATTGCCCTTGTGGGCAGTGAGCGCGGCACAAACCTCCAACACCTGGCGGTGGTGACGATCCGCTCGGTCGCGGCTGGCGTGATCGGTGTTGCGTTCGTTCAAGCGCTCCTTCTGGGGCTTGGGTTCCTCTGGGCCGACGTGCCCTTTGCCGGCGTCTGGGCGCTGGTGGCGCTGGTGTTTGGCATCGTTCAATTACCCGCTATCTTGATCGTGCTGCCATTTCTGGGTTGGTTATGGGGATTTGCCGAGGGCGAGCTCATCAGCAATAGCCTCATCACAGCGTATTTTTTTGTGGCTGGGTTGTCTGACAACGTTATGAAGCCCCTATTGCTGGGGCGTGGCGTGGATATTCCGATGCCCGTGGTATTAATTGGCTCGCTTGGGGGTATGATTTGGCTGGGCCTGATAGGCCTTTTTCTGGGCTCGGTCATTTTGGCAGTGGCCTATCAGCTCTTTTGGGCCTGGGTGAACCGTGAGGCCGAACGCCATGAGAGAGCGCCATGAGAGAGCGCCATGAAACAGGGGTTTGAAGAGAAGGTCATGCCGATGCTCAACCTTGCAGGGCGAGTCAGCGTGATGGCAGTGGGCGGTTGCGGGCCATGACGCTAGTAGTTGTGTCGGTGGGCTTTTTTGCGATGATGGGCTGCCTAGTGGTCCAGGGGGCGCTGCTTATGCTGGCTACTCGCCATTACTACGATCACACCAGCATCATTGAAAACTCCTCACGACTTCGTTCTATGCTGTTGATTTCTCAGGTAATGATAATGTTGGTGCTAGGCAATCTATTGCAGGGAGCGCTCTGGGCATTGTTATTTATGGGGCTCGGTGAATTCGCCCGGTTTCGCGAGGCGTTCTACCATTCTCTGGTTAACTTCGCGACCTTGGGCTACGGGGACATTGTCATGAGTGAGCGTTGGCGGCTCCTGGGACCCATTCAGGCGATAAACGGCGTGCTGATGATTGGGGTAAGCACCGCAGCAATCACCACCGTGGTGCAGGACGCCCTTGAGCGCCGCGCCCACCTTCGCACGGGTGGAAAAGGCGAGCCGATGGACTGACGGTATTGCCCTCTCGATGTCGCAACTCATTATTCGATTGTTGGGTTCCCTCGTTGAACTAGGGCGGTAAACTCCGCGTAAAACAAGCCATTCAGACAGCGTTACCAACCCATAGGATATGCAATGACGGCATTTCGTAGGACAGTCGTTCGAGGCGTTTTTGTCGCCAGCGCTGCGCTGGTCGCTGTCGCCCTCGCCAGTTGCTCAGCACCTCCGTTACGCCCGGTGGCGGGCGCAGAGGTTGCGACAGAATCGGGCATCACACAGGGGGTGAGCCAGGAGGGCCAAGGGGTCGTTCGGTGGTTCGATATACCCTATGCCCAACCCCCCGTTGACAGCCTGCGCTGGCGGGCACCCATAGCATTGGCTATGTCCAATCAATTGATTGCACAGCGTGAAAGTGCGATGTGCGTGCAAATTTCCGGTCAAATATCAGGCACTGAGGATAGCGAGCAGCCCGTCGGAGAGGAGGATTGCCTCTACCTCGATATCGTCGCCCCTAAAGGCTTTTTAGATCAGCGATACCCGGTCATGTTTTGGATTCATGGGGGCGGAAACACCTCGGGCACCAAGGACACCTATGACTTCAGTGCTCTGGCGGAACAGGAGCAAGTGGTGGTGGTCACCGTTAACTATCGGCTTGGCCCCTTCGGCTGGCTGACCCATTCCGCGGTTCAGGGAGATGCTGAGGGGCTCGATCGAAGTTCAAATTTTGGCCACTTGGATTTAATTGCTGCTCTCGAGTGGGTGCAGCGCAACATTGCAGGTTTTGGTGGTGATCCCGCCAACGTCACGATTTTCGGCGAGAGTGCGGGCGGGCACAATGTGTTTGCGCTGCTGGCAACGCCACTGGCCGAAGGGCTGTTTCATAAGGCTATTTCGCAGTCGGGGTATACCACCAGCGTATCGCCACGGCAGGCGGTCAACGCCGGCGGCGAATTTCCCGAGATTGATCGGGGCGCGTGGGCGTTAATTGAAGCGGTGGGCTTGGATCCTCAAGGGGTTACGGGTGAGTCGCTGCGCAACGTCGAGGCTTACGATTTACTGTCGGCCTATTATCGGCTGGATAAGGATCACATTGCTCCCCTGACGACAGCAGACGATATTGTCATACCCTCGGTGGGTTTGGCTGCGGCTCTTGCCGATTCCCAGTTTGCCAAGAATGTTCCTGTTATCGCCGGCTCTAACCGGGACGAAGTGACGCTTTGGCTAGGACTCAATCGTTACTTTGTTGAGGGTCAGTCGCTGCTGTTTGGCCTCGTGCCACCGAAGATGCGGGTCAGAGAGCCTGAAAAGTATCAGTATTGGATTGATCTGCGATCCAGAGGGTGGAAGGCGAGGGGGGTTGATGAGCCCCTGGCGAGCCTTCGCGGTGCGGGTTACACCGCGACCTGGGCCTATCGATTTGATTGGGATGAGACCGCTGATAATTGGTTGGTGCCATTTTCATCGATCTTAGGTGCTGCCCACGCTGCAGAAATAGCCTTTGTGATGGGTGCGCCCATGTATGGGGCAATCGGGAGCTTTATGTATCCCGATTCGGACTCCGCGCAGGAGTTGACGGGGGTTATGATGAGCGCGTGGGGCAATTTCGCGCGCTCCGGTAACCCGGGCCAGATCCGTGGCCGACCCTGGCCTCTCTTTACCGAAAGCGCTCCCCACACGATGCTGCTTGATAGTCCCGGCGGCGACTGGCTGACCGCCGAGGGTCCGACCTTAGCGGGTCTTCTGCACGAGGCCACTGAGCCTTCGATGCTGTCGGCTCTAGAGCAATGCCTGCTGGTCTGGGAGCTGGTTACGAATATTGGTAACCCCGCCTATAACGAATACACAAGGTGGAACGATGGTGCTTGCGAGGGCGTCGATGCCCGGGCAGAGAAGGCCAGGATTACCGCTGAGCTCGTTGCTGAGTATGGCTCTGCTACCTTGCCTTAGGGTGGTTCGGCAATGCGCATAATCGGAATCACGGGTGCTTCGGGGTCGGGCAAGTCATCGATAGCGCGCGCCCTTCAGCATGCCCTTGCCTTGGATGAGGAGGCGCCGCAACTGTCGATCCTGCCGGTGGACGCTTACTACCGAGACCTGTCTTTTTTGACGCTTGAAGAGCGCGAGGCCGTTGATTTTGATAATCCCGCAGCCATTGAGTTTGAGCTGCTGGCCGAGCATCTCGAAGCGCTTAAACAAGGCAAAGCCATTGACTGTCCGCGCTATGACTTTGCCACTCACTCCCGTGAGACTGAAGCCGACATCATCGCGCCCGGTCCCCTTTTGTTGGTTGAAGGCTTACTGCTAGGGGCCTGGGACGACGTAGGAAATCATGTGGACTCACTCATCTTCGTTGAAACACCGCTCAATGTGTGTCTCGATAGGCGGCTGCGGCGTGATTGCGAAGAGCGAGGGCGAACAGAAGCGTCCGTCATTGAGTTTTGGCATCAACGCGCGCTGCCAGGCTTCAATGGTTGGGCCGAGCAAGCGCGCGTGGCTGCCGACATCATTATCAGCGGTGAACTGCCCAGCGCGGCGGCTGCGAGTGTGCTGCGGAGCGAGCTCGGATTCTAGGAGCGTTCGCGCTGCTTGCTCACCCAGGTGAAATGCTGCATCAGGCCTGGGTCGGCGAGTAGCCGCTCGAGCGTGTTTAACTGCTTCCCGAGCGTCATTTCGTCATAGCGTTTGTGAATGCCTGTGTGACAACCGCGACAGACCATAACGCCAGCGTTGAGCTGTTCTTTGGAGTAGTGGCGACGAAACCAGGCCCTACGATGCATTTTCCGCGGGATGAGGTGGTGAAAGGTCAGTGGCACCTCTCGCCGACAGCATGCGCAGAGTCCTTGTGTGTTCTTATCTCCTCGGTGACCTCGGCTATTGGATGCTGGCAGTGACGGCATCAAGCTGAGCACGGAGGTTGGCATCGCTGGGTGCGACGTTACTGCTAAAGCGCTCGATGACCTCACCCTCAGGGCTCACCAAGTACTTATAAAAATTCCACTTCGGATAGCCCTTGGCTTCGCCCAGCCCTTTGAAGACCGGGTTCACATCGCTGCCACGGACAGCACTGGTGGCGATCATCGGAAAGCTCACGTTGTACTTCTCGTAGCAAACCGCTGCGACATCGCCCTCATCGTTTTCTTCCTGAAAAAAATCGTCGCTGGAGAACCCGATAACAACAAGCCCCCGATCCTGATATTCCTGGTAGAGGTTTTCTAGGCCGTCAAACTGTTTCGTGTAACCACAATTACTTGCCGTGTTTACAATCAATAGTGGCTTGCCCGCGTAGGCCTCACAGAAGTTCACGCGCTCCTTGGAGGAGAGCTTGCGCATCTCGGTGTTCAGGAAGTCGGGGCAGGCGGCTTGAACGATGCTGGTAAGCGCAGTTCCCAGGAGGAAAACAACAGTCATAACGCCAGGGTTGATCATTAATAAAAGCCTCTCGAGTCGAATTTTTGGGCGACACCACGCTGGAGGGAGCGGGTGTCGAATCTTAGTCATTGTACGGAGAAGGGCGCGATTTAGATGAAGTGCCCCCCGACTCAAACCCAGCGAATATGGCAGTTGCGACACTAGAGATCTTGGAAAAATTGCTCAAGAACAGAAAGTGTCCAACTCGGATGGCAGCTGAAGGCTGCCGCATGAGTTCCCCAGCGTCCTTTACCGCTGAGGCAGGGATGATCGGGAGCAGTTCTCGGTGCAAGCGCGAGGGTAATGCTGGGGTTGGCACTTGAAACGCTTTGCGCATACCGAGCTCGGGTCACCGGGTCGTCAGGGTCCTGAATGATCAGGGTAGGAGTGTTAAGTATTTCGGCAAGGTAACTTGGCGCCTTCTCTGCCGCAGGGAGATCAAAGTGGTGGACCGCGGACCACGCCATGGGTAAAAAAACCCACGGCGGCAGGCCATAATTTACCCATCCCCCTTGGGCCAATGAGTCGGTTAGATTCAGGGCGGGGTCGAGCAGGACGATCTTTTTGAGCGCCAGTCCTTCGGCGGCGGCTCGTAGCGTCACGGCCCCGCCCATGGACACGCCCATGCCTATTCTTGGCAGAGCCGAGATTCCATGCTCGTCGAGCCATTGGGCCATGGCGGTCATGTCTCGCCACTCGCTCTCCCCAAAAGCGAGTTTGCCGTCGGTCTTTGGCGAGTTTCCGTGGTTGCGCATGTCAACGGTGATGATGGACAGGCCGGCATCTACCAGCGCGCGATAGAGGTCTAGTGATGGTACGAAGGTGGAGGTTCTGTTTGACCCAGCACCATGGGCGAACAAGATTACGGCTCGAGGATCGGTCGCGGGCATCCACCATCCCTCAAGCAGCAGGTCACCACTTGGCACCTGAATGTCCTCAAAGATCATGTTGCGATCCGCTGGGGAGGACACTACCGGGTTGTCGCCTATCATTAACGCATAGGGTGGAAGTACGGCGACAGAAGCCACTAACCACAGCGTGGCGAGGGCAAAGCCGAGGCCTAGAGTGTATCTGGTGAGGTGCAGGAACACTGTGAGGCTTACACCGAGAGCATGCGTCGCAGTAGCCCGTCTTTGTGTCGACTTCTTTCCCGCAGAAGGAGCAGCTCTTTTATTTCGAGCGCAATGGCGTCCTCAATCCCCTGGCGTATACGCTGTTGCTGTCGAGGGGTTGGGGTTTTATTTTTGTATTCAGCCAGGCTTACAGGCGGGCAGAAGCCAAAGAAGGTGGTTTTTGGTTTGGGGAGTGGTGACCCCAGCATCCCGGCAGGCAGCGGAGGAATAAGATCTTCCCGGACATCCGGCGGCATCAGCCCAAATTGCCGCAGCAAGTATAAGAGCTGGGATGTTTGTAGCTCGCTGGAGGTGAGGTACTGATCGTAGTACTCATCAGGACCGACCGAGGCAAAAGGAACGATGGTGTAGCCTTTTTCCGCGGCTAGTCGGATGAAGCCATAGCGCTCACCCCAATCAACCTGATAGCGTCGCTCGGGGGGCTTAACTGCTTCGCGGGTCCCTCCGGGGTACAAAAGAATATCTTTGCCGGCATCCATTAGCGCTCTGACTACGTCTGGTTGACCATCTACGGCGCCAAGCGGAATTACTGTTTGCGCATAATAGGGATTGCTGAATAATGTACGGTCGGCAAGGGGTCGAAGAAAGCGCCGATAGTCATAGTGCATTAGCAGATGGAAGGTGAAGGCATCGAGCGCCAACAGTGAGTGATTCGCGACGAACAGAGCGGGTCCACTGGGTAATTTTTCCAATCCCACAAAATGGGGTTTAAACCATTTCCTGAGAGAGGCAGCTAGCAGGGTAATTCCCGGCCCTGTGGGCATGTCTACCTTGAGGATCTCATTAATGTGATCCTGAAGCGCAGTGGAGGTTGTCGGGGGAGTTGCCATGTGGTGGGTGTCGAGTGCGAGTCCGATCGAGAAATGCGAGCGTAGCAGATTGTTGCGGGAAAAAAGGAGGGTGTGTGCGTAAGTCACATTTTCCAGATCACGGAGTTGTTATGTATGCAAATACCAACCGCTAAGCATTGGGCGCTCCTCGGCTACCTTGTCTTGTTTTGGGGATTTGCTTTCGGTCTGATTGCTATGGCCTTGGAAGCCTTTCACCCGGTAGCCGTGGTGTGGAGCCGTCTAACCCTGGGAGCCTTGGTCATGTTGCTGGTGTTGCGATGGCAAAAAGGGAGGATTCCGTGGGCAGGGCGCTGGCCTCTGCGCATGATGCTGCTATCGATAACCGGCAACGTGATTCCTTTTACGTTGATTGCATGGGCTGAACAGCGCGTAGCCAGTGGCGAGGTGGGCTTGTTGATGGCGCTGATGCCGATCGCTATTTTGGTCATGGGTCATTATTTTTTGGAGCATGAGCGTATGACACCCCTCCGCTTGATTGGCGTAGCGATGGGGTTTGCCGGGGTGATTCTGTTGATGGGTGATACGGTCTTTGCCGGAAGTGATACGGAGCGGCTTTGGGGCCAAATTGCCGCTGTTACAGCCACCCTGTGTTATGCGATCAACGGTATTTACACCAAGCGCCTACCGAGATTCGATCCTGTAGCCATTACAGCCGGCTCCCTGGTCGCGGGGTCATTGATTTTGCTTGGTCCGGCGCTGTGGTTACAGGACTGGAGTAATCCTTCACTCAATCCATCAGCGTGGGGCGCCCTGTTGGTGCTCGGCATCTTTTCAACGGGCATGGCGACCTGGGTGTATTTTGTGGTGGTGTCCGAGGTGGGTCCCGGATTCCTCTCGACCATAAACTATCTCATACCCGCTGTGGCCTTTGTCGTGGGAGTACTGCTGCTGAGGGAGCCGGTGGCGGCTAATCAGCTTATTGCGCTCGCTGCGATTCTGGCGGGTGTCTGGCTGATTCAACCGAGGCACCGGAGCTCAAGCTGACTATATGCAGGCGCTGACTAAATGGGGGCGCTGAGGAGGGGCTAGCGAGGTAGGTCAAAGCGTCTGCGCAGGAATCGGGCGACGCCGTCTTCATCGTGGTGCCCAATGACCTCGGTCGCCGCGGCCTTTACCTCGTCATCGGCGTTTGCGGTGGCATACGACTCGGTGGCGACGGCAAACATGCTCAAGTCGTTATCACCGTCTCCAAAGGCGATCACGTGGTCCATGCCCAGATCGGTGCGCAGCGCCTCAATGCCGTTTCCTTTGCTCCCGTGGCTGTGGTGAATGTCCACCCAGCACAGATTCTTCTTTTGGATCGCCGTCCCGGTGTAGGCCACGAGTGCGGGTTCATCTTCGATGGAGTGTATTACCGCTTGCACGGCCTCGGCTGGACCCATGCTGCTTACGTTGATGACGTGGGCTGTATCAGGCATCGCTTTGAGAGGCTCAAGAGGTAGGTGCCGTTCATCCTCAAAGAGCTGCGCCAGTCTGTTTTCGGCTTCACTCTTGAGCGGGCCGTGATAAACCGCGTGGCGGTTGTTTTCTTCGAGCGTGAAGACGAAGGGAGTGATCTCCTGCATCGTCATCGAGGCGATGACATGCCAGACCTCCTGTTGGGTGAGTAGATGGCTGTGGCTATAGTCCTCGAGCTTTGGGCACCAAATGACTGCCCCGTTTTTGAGTATATGGGGGAGGGTGAAGCGGTGATCTTTGATCGGACCAAGCGCAGCCTGAAGCGTTCGGCCCGTGGCCACGGTGTAGGGAATCGCCGCTTCGCGCATCAGAGCTAGGGTCTCTGCCGTATATGGCGTGATGGCGGATTCTGCGTTGAGAAGGGTGCCATCCATGTCGAATACCACAAGCGTCATAGCGGCCTCGTCAAAGCTGTGAATGGCGCCGAGTAGGAGCCGGGTAAGGGTCTTCTCAGCGCCGATCTCACTCAGTGTGCCGTGGGCTTCAGGTCGCCCGCAAGCGAGTCTCGAATCGGTGCTTCTACCTCAAACTTCTCGATGGAATAGCCCGCATGGTCAACGCCTGCATAGAGCGGGGCGCCTGCCACTAAAGTAGAGATCTGCTCGGGGCTCAGTTCGAAGCGGAGAAAATGAACAGACGAGGTTTTCTCATCGTTCTCGCGTTCCAGATCTTCGTCGGCGATCGGGTAAATGCGATCGAGATCAGCGACTTGTAGCCAGACAACATCTTCAATGCCTTTCATCTCCCGCAGGCGTGCGGCACGCTCCACTGGGTCTCCGTATTCGATCATAAAGGTGGCCTTCCAGTTGTGACCGTCAGGAATTAACGGGTTGTAGGCATCGAGCTCTTCCTCAATACCTGCGGCCTCAAAGGTCTTCTCGATACGAAGCATCTCCTGGATCTGGTA